>NZ_CP011266.1:1990000-2290000 GCF_001477655.1 Methanobrevibacter millerae
TGCCAACATCCAATCTTGTGAAACCATCATTATTTTATTCATCATAACAGCACAAATTGGAGTAAATATTATGTAAAATAAGAAATTTGACAAAAATTTTACATCAACAACAGACCCTGCAAGCAGAATTCCCGCTGGAATCAGCAATGCGAAAAAACCATTAATAGATACTGTGAATGAAGTCATAGGAAGCTGTGTTGAAAATGCATATTCTGAAGAAAACTTGGCATAATTTTTAATTGCCAGTATAAAATTTTTATATGAATAAACACTTTGTTGGAATGCTTTTGTAACAGGAATTCCTCTTATATATTCAACAGCTTCAGCATTCATTTTTTCCAAGTATTTTTGATATTCCATCATGAAATTTTGGGATTCCCCTGTAAACATAGGAATCATAAACAAGAAACATAAAATTATTGGAATTAAACAAATCAATCCAAGAATCCAATCAAAACTAAACAATAAAATCAAAAATACTATTGGTGTTACAATAGCACCTGATAAATCAAATAATTGGTGTGCTAAAAAGCCTTCTGTTTTTGCTGTACTGAAATCAATTATTTTTCTTAAACCCCCGCTAGTATGGTTGGAAAAATATCCTAATGGTAATTTAAGCAAATGATTAAATGCTGCATCTTTCATATTTTTCTCATTTCTAAATGCGGACAAATGGGTGCACATCAAACCTGCAAAATTAAGGACAATTCCCAAAATTGCAAATAAAAATGCCCTAATTGCATAAACATCTATATTTTGTGCTTTTGTAAAGTCCGGAGCGACCACCAAAAGTGCATTTACTACATGCCAAATGTAAATAAATGGAATTAGCATGGAAATTGCACTTAAAGCAGACAATATAATACCAACGATTGAGAGGTATTTATATTTTCCAGAATAACTAAGCAATCTAAAAAATTTATTTTTACTTTTATTTTCTGACATCTTATCGCCTTAAATTAAATTTAGGCTTACCTAAAAATTTAAAATAACCAAAAAAGACAACTCTTTTAAAAATATTTAAAAATAAAATAAAAGAGTAAATTTAGTTATTTAAATAAAAAAAATTAAATAAACCTATTTTCAATAATAAAATTAATTTAATTTAGTATATAAATATATTTGAACTAAAAAGACAAATACTATACCAAAAAGACAAAAAATTAATGAAGATATTCAGAGGGAGTACATCCAACATAATCCTTAAAAGCTTTTGAAAATTTAGAAGGAGAACTATAACCGACCATTTTAGAAATTTCAGAGATATTATATTTACCTTCCCCAATTAACCTGCAAGCATAATCAAGCCGATATTCTTTTCTCCATTTAATAATAGGTTTTCCATATACTTCCTTAAAAGAATTCTTTAAAGAAGTTTTACTGATACCATATTTATTAGAAAGTTGATCAAGAGTTATTTTACTATCCAAATCTTTAATTAAATCCTTTTTAACATTTTCAACAATTTGAACCTGATTTTTAGAGAGGGAAAATTCATCATTTGTAAAATTCGTAATGGAAAAAAACAGCAATAATTCAACACATTTTAATTTGAAATATGATTCTTTAATTCGCTCATCAACATTATATAATTCGCCGATAACATGGTCAATGCGTTCATTGGAACGAACTAGCACATAGCCTCGGGATTTCTCTAATTCTTCATAAAACTCAATAACATCAAAATCAGGAATGAATTCTTTAATATGTTCATTTGCTATGTCTATATCAATAAAAAACTCAACACCATTATAAAATCCTAATGGAAAATCAGCCAATGTTTTTGTCATATCATAAATACTTATGCATAAATCACCCTTTCCAAAGTAAATTACCTTATCCTCCCCTACAGTATAAGCATATCGACCACTGGAACAATGATTAATTTCGAGCAATCTGGAGGGCAATTTATTTTCAATAAATACATTACTATAATTTTCCACATTAATATCAATGAAAGCTAAAACAATACCTGGAAATAATGAATATGTTTCCAATTTGCCATATTTGCCCAAATCAATTATTTTTTTAAATCCCTCACCATCAACATTAAAATCAGAAATAAAAACATTACCAAATAATTCATAAAGATTTTCATTCATACAAATATTTTTATATAAACAATACATATAAAACATTTCAAAACATATAATTTATTATAATAAATATTTAGGAAAAATCCAAATGTCATTTAAAAAAGATGAAATGTTAATAATGCCCGCAGTTGACATAAAAAATGGAAAATGTGTTCAGCTCGTTCAAGGCAAACCCGGCAGTGAAATGGTTGAAATAGAAAACCCAGAAAATGTTGCCCTACATTGGGAAAATGAAGGTGCAAAAAACATCCATGTTATAGATTTGGATGGAACAATTGACGGAAAAACCAGCCTGCCAGTGATTAAGAAAATATTAAATGAAGTCTCTGTTCCAATACAGCTGGGCGGCGGAATAAGAGATATCAAATATGCGAAAAAACTTCTGGACTTGGACATTGAACGATTAATAATCGGAACAATGGGAATACAAAACCCGGAAACAATAACACAATTATCAGAGGAATATGGCTCTGAAAGAATCATGATTTCTCTAGACAGTAAAGACAATAAGGTTGTCATTAAAGGATGGCAAGAAAAAATCGATAAAAGCCCCTCTGAAATTTCCAATGAATTCAAAGAGCATGGAGCAGGAAGCATTCTATTTACCAATGTTGATGTTGAAGGCCTATTGGGCGGATTTTATACAGACCCATTAATTGAGCTTAAAAATTCCGTAGATTTGCCAATTGTCTATTCTGGCGGAGTAACGACAATAAATGACATTAAACAGCTTAATGAAACTGGAGTGGAAGGTGTTGTTATAGGTTCTGCACTTTATAAAAATAAAATCGACTTGAAAGAAGCATTGAAATACCAGAAAAGGTAGTGAATATTTATGAAAAAAGTAATGGCAAGTGGAACATTTGATTTATTGCATCCCGGACATGGCATTTATCTGCAGGAAGCAAAAAATCTTGGAGGATATAATTCTAAACTTTATGTTGTTGTTGCAAGAGATTCTACTGTAGAAAAAAGAAAAAGAGTCCCTATTGTAGGTGAAAATCAACGTTTAGAATTAATCAAAATGCTAAAACCCGTTGATGAAGCTTATTTAGGTAATGAAGAAGGAGACATTTTTAAGATTGTTGAAGAAATTGACCCGGACATCATTGCAATAGGACCTGATCAAACCCATAATGTTGAAAAATTACAGAAAGCTATCGATGAAAGAGGGCTTAAAGCACGTGTTCAACGAGTAAGTGTTTATCATCAGGATGAACTTGACAGCAGCTGTAAGATTATTAAAAAAATAAAAATACCGATTTTGAAGGAAAAATTTTAGATAACTGTGAATAGGAGGAATCAATATGTATGAAGTAGCAATAATTGGAGCAAGCGGATATACCGGCGGAGAACTTTTAAGAATGTTATTAAATCATCCTGATGTAGAAGTAACTGATATTACTTCAAGACAATACGATGGTACACCAGCACATAAAATTCATCCACATATTAGAGATTCTGGGCTTGTATTTACAAATAAAAGTCCGTCAGATTTGGATGTTGATGTTGCTTTTACCGCAACCCCTCATGGTGCGTCAATGAAAATCGTGCCCGAATTATTGGATGCAGGCATGAAAGTAGTTGATTTAAGTGGAGATTATAGATATCGTGATACAGCAGTATATGAAAAATGGTATGGTATGGAACACACAGATAAAGAAAATAAAGGTGTATTCGGGCTTCCGGAATTATACCGGGACGAAATCAAAAAAGCAAAACTTGTTGCAAATCCAGGATGTTTCCCAACAGGAGCAATCTTGTCATCTTATCCATTAGTTAAAAATAATTTAGTTGATAGAATAATTATTGATTCAAAAACCGGTGTTAGTGGAGCCGGTGTTAATCCATCTTCAACTACACATTACCCAAATATTGCAGATAATGTTAATCCATATAAGATTTCATCACACAGACACATGTCAGAAATTCAACAGGAACTGCATGGTTTTGAAGATGTTAAAGTGTCATTTACACCACATTTAGTTCCAGTTATTCGTGGAATCCAGACAACAAGCCACAGTTTACTAATCAAAGATATCACACCAGAAGAATTAAGAGAAATTTATGAAAAAGAATATGGAGGAGAATATTTCATTAAATTAATGGATGAAGGAGAAATCCCTCATTTAAGCTCAGTTAGAGGATCCAATTTCGTCCATATCGGAGGATTTGAAATAGATGAAACAGGAAGAGTAGTGATGCTATCAGTTATCGATAATTTAGTCAAAGGTGCTTCAGGACAGGCAATTCAAAACATGAACATTTTACTTGGACTTGATGAGAGCACAGGCCTAAAACACTTTGGTCTTCATCCATAAGAGGTAAAAAAAATGAAAACTTTAATAATATACTATTCAGGAAGTGGCAGTACAAAGATAATGGCCAGAACATTATCCATGCATTTGAAAGCAGACATAATTGGAATAAAAGATTTGAAAAATAGGGAAGGTTTTGCAAACAGATTATTATCTTCAATTGATGCATTCAGAGAATCAAAAACAGAAATCTCCCCATCAAAAGTAGATTTAACAGATTATGATTTAATATATGTGGGAACTCCAACCTGGGCAAATAAACCTACTCCTGCAATAATTACTTTGATTGATAGATGCAATTGGAAAGGCAAAGATGTGATTCTATTTACAACTATGAATAAAGACGGATCTGACGAGCCAACAATTGAAAGACTTGAAGAAAAAATAAGTATGCGTGGGGGAAGAATTGTTGAGAGCTTTTCACTTAAAACAATGGATAAAAGTCCTGAAGATATAATTAACGATACTGAAGGAATTATCCAAACATTAGTTTTGAAAATGTATAGTGGTGTATAAAATGAAATCTGAGTTGAAAATCAAAGCTATTGAAAATGGTACTGTAATTGACCATATTACTGCAAATAAAGCGCTTCACATTCTTAAGATTTTAGGTCTTCCAGATGAAGATGTTATAAATGTTACAGTAGCTATGAATGTATCTTCTAGAGAAACTGGAAGAAAAGACATTGTAAAAATTGAAAACAGAGAAATTGACCATGAAGAATTAAATCAAATTGCATTAATAGCTCCAAAAGCTACAATAAACATCATAAGAAATTATGAAGTTATAAAAAAAGATAAGATAATTCTTCCACAAGTCATTAAATCAATAATAAAATGTACAAACGACAAATGCATTACAAATTACGAAAATGAACCTATTAATTCAAAATTTAATGTGATTGAATCTCAGCCACCAGTACTCAGATGTCATTACTGTGAAAAATTAATAAAAAATGAAGATATCGAAAAACAATTCGAATAATCTTCTATTTATTTTTTAAATAATCTGAAAGTCTTTTTGATAATGCAAGGATAGTCAATATTGGTGGCTTTCCCGGAGATATTGGCAATACACTTGCATCACTGACGAATAAACCTCCAATCTCTGTTTCCTGATTTGAATCTACAATCTTTCCGATTGGAGCTGTTCCTCCAGGATGTGCTCCCCTGTAAACTGTTGATCCGATTGTTGAAGGGTCAACACCTGCTTTTTCTAAAATAAAACCTGCTGTCGCAACACCTTCAGCCAAATAACGAATGTCCTGAATTGTATTGACTTTTACCACATCTCCGTCATCATCCACATATCCTTTAGCTTCATCGGATGTTTTAACCATAATACTTAAAATATCCTTGTCATCAACATTTTTATCGTCAATATTGCCTTTAATGAATGATGAAAAATGTGGTGATAAAACAAAGTTTTTGCCAACAACCAAACCGGCCATTTGCACTTCTGTGTTAAAATTAATATCTTTTAAGTATCCTCCAACAGATACAAACGGATCAAAGAATAATTCACGACCCGCATCTATTCCAACACTCCTTAAAATTAATGTTGAACCGATAGCCCCAGCAGATAAAACAACAGTATCTGAAAAAATTGACTTTTCTACACCATCTTTTATATATTTGACTCCTTTTACTTTGGAATCATCAACAATGACTTCGGTCACTTCTGCTTCAGCAATTAATGTTGCTCCATTCTCAACTGCTTCATCAACAAAGTCTTTTCCAGACCATTTTGCATCAGCAGGACATCCGAATGCACATTTTCCACATTGAATACAGTCTTTTTCACGAATTGCTTTAGGCATTTTAACTGTATTTAATCCGAGTTCACGACCAGCATCCAAAAATAATTGAGTACCACGGCCAATATGTGAATCATCCAACTCATGCACATCAATTAACTCTTCAACATACTTATATTCTTCTGAGATATCAATACCATACTCATGCAATTCACTGTCCAGTGCATGAACCATATTTGACATGGATACAATAGTTGCTCCGCCAATGCATGTTGTGGTCAATAAATCAACATCATCATTATACGCATCATAATAATTAAATGCATCTTTAGAATGAATATAAGGACCTTTTTCAATAATTGTTACATCAATATTATCTTTTGCTAATTCTCGAGCAATAATTGCCCCGCCGGCACCAGTACCAACAATAATTACCATAAAATATCACCAAATATTAAATTATGTCAATTGTTATATTTTACTCTCTTACTATAAAAATATTAATATTAAGTATTATGAAATCCAATATATTTAATGATTAAACTTTTTGAGTGATAGAATGGAAGAATACATTAACTTATTTGAAAAAGTTATAGAAAAAACAATCCCTAAAGTTGATTATATTGATATCAGAGCTGGAAAAGGAAATAGCACATCAATTTTAATGAAAGATGGAGAAATTGATGAAATTAACACTGGAATGAGTGTTTCAGCAAGGATTAGGGTATTAAATAATGGAGCTTGGGGATTTGCATACACAACAGACATGTCTAAATTTGATGATATCACCGAAACAGCACTTAAACTTTCAAACTCTCTAAAAGGAGATATTGAATTAGCTGAAAGTGATATTGTAAAAGATAAAATAGCAACTGATGTAAAAATACCATTTGAAGATATTTCCATTGAAGAAAAACAGGAAATAATGAAAGAAGCAAGCGACAGTGCAATGCTTGAAAATGTAAACAGTACAACAGTTGGCTATGGGGATATAGAATCCAATGAATTATTTTTAAACAGCGAAGGAAGTCAAATTGAAGTGAAAACAAGCCGTGTGAGAATGGCACTTAATGCTACAGCAACAGACGGACAAATAATACAATTTGGACATGGAAGCCTTGGTGGAGTAAAGGGATTTGAAATAATCAAGGATGCAGATATTGAAGAATTCGCAAGAAATGTAGGCAATAAAGCTCAAAGATTATTGAAAGCTGAACCTGCACCATCAGGAAAATTCAAAATCATTGCAGATCCGGAATTAACTGGAGTGATGATACATGAAGCATTAGGCCATGCAACTGAAGCAGATTTAATATTGCAAAATGATTCCATTCTTAAAGATAAATTAAACACAAAAATAGCTTCAGATATAGTCAATATATTCGATGATGCAACAATAAAAGACGGATTTGGATATTACCCTTATGATGTAGAAGGAGTTAAAACCAAACCTAACCAATTAGTTAAAGACGGTGAACTTGTTTCATTATTATCTTCAAGAGAAACCGCATCAAAATTAAATATGAAATCCTCAGGAAATGCAAGATCAATTATTGCAGATGCACCAATAGTAAGGATGAGCAATACGTACTTACAGCCGGGCGACATGACCTTTGAAGAATTGATAGAAGATATTCCTGATGGAATTTACTTAAAAGGTTCAAGAGGCGGACAAGTGGATACGGGTAAAGGAATTTTTCAATTTAATGCTGCTGAAGGATTTAAAATTGAAAATGGTGAACTAACAACAGCATTACGTGATGTGTCATTATCCGGAAATATCCTTGAAACATTAAACAATGTAGAAGCACTTGGAAATGACTTCAAATTAAGTGTGGGATTCTGCGGAAAAGACGGACAGACTGCACCAGTGGGAGATGGCGGACCACACACAAGAATCAATGATGCTATGGTTGGAGGAAGCAGTTAGGTGATAATATGATAAGTGAGGAAAACGGACAATACTTAGTTGAAGTTGCTAAAAATGCAATATCAACATATTTGGAAACAGGTAGGAGACCATTTATTCCTGAAGATTGTCCTGAAGAATTAAAAGAAGAATTAGGAGTATTTGTAACTTTAAATAAAAAGCATAGGCTAAGAGGATGCATCGGATATCCGGAACCTGTAAAAAGCCTTATCGAATCAACAATTGATGTGGCTATTGCAGCAGCATTTGATGATCCTAGATTTCCTGAGTTAAAAAAAGAAGAGTATAATGATCTTGAATTTGAAGTAACCGTTTTAACTCAGCCTGAACTAATTGAAATTGCACATCCAGACCAATACCTAAAAGAAATTGAAATTGGACGTGACGGATTAATCATTCAAAAAGGATATGCGAGAGGATTGCTTTTACCACAAGTTGCACCGGAAAATGGTTTTAGTGTGGAAGAATTCTTAGACCATACATGCATGAAAGCAGGAATAAGCGCTGACAGCTGGATGGATGAAAGCTGTGACGTGTATAAATTCCAAGGACAAATTTTTAAATAGTGATATATATGATGATACCAACGATACCGACCCCAGATGAAATTTTGGATAAGGGATTTAGCAGAGGAAAAAAGGCTGCAGATTTACTTAGAACACAAAAAATCCCAAAACATCTTAAGGGTAAGAAACTTGAAGAAAGAAGAGTAGTTACAGCATGTCAAGTTATTAAAGATAAATTAAAATCAATTCTTGATGCAGTTCCAGAAATTGAAGAGTTACATCCATTTTATCAAGATTATATTGATATTACAGTAGGCGTAGATTCCATGAAACAGGCATTAGGTGCACTTAACTGGGCATATGGAATTCTAGCCCAATTGGAAAGAGAATATTCCAATAAATTTAAAAGAAACCCTTCTGAAAGAGCAAGTTCCATTCAAAGAGAGGCATATGGAAGAATTGCATCTGTTGTTAATAAGATTGAAAAAGATCTGGACTTTTTGGACTTTGCAAAGGCAAGTTTAAGAAATATGCCAACGATTGATTTTGATGCAACAACCATTGTAATTGCAGGATTTCCAAATGTGGGAAAATCAACTCTCTTAAGACAGCTCAGCGGTGCTGATCCACAGGTTGCCAATTACCCATTCACAACTAAAGGAATCCAAATTGGACACACTGAAAGACACTGGAAAAGCATACAATTTATTGATACCCCAGGATTGCTTGACAGACCAGTCCTAGATATGAATGATATTGAAATGAATGCGATTGTAGCATTAGAGCATTTGGCCGATGCAATATTATTTATTTTTGACGGATCTGAAACCTGCGGTTTCCATTTGGAAAATCAATATAATTTATTAAAGCAAATAGAAAAGATATTTAGCGAAATTCCAATCATATATCTATTTAATAAGATGGACATTGAACAGGATGAAGAATACATTAATCAGTTTATAGATAATCCGGAAAATACATTGTTTATTTCAGCCATGGATGGAGAAGGAATTGATAAAATTAATGAAAAAATAGATAAAATCAAAAAAATTGACAGAACCCCGGATGATGTAGATGAAGAAGAACTTGATTATTATTAAAGGCAATATTTATATATTTTAATGAATAATCTAATATCAACATAAAATAATTATAAACCCCGGTGAAATTATGGTAGAAAAAGATGTTCTTGAAGAAAAAATGAATGAAAGAAAAGAAAAATTCGATTCAGCAAAAGAAAAAGTTGAAGAAAAAGTCGACGAAAAATATAACGAGAAAAAAGAAAAATTCGAACAAAGAAAAGAAAAAGGTAAAGTTTACTCTGAAAAATTTGTAAACGATTTAAACTGTACCATCGAAGAATTTAAAGAAAATTTCAAAAGTATGCAAAAGTATGCTGATGAAAAATTCAATGAATACAAAAATGCTACAATAAGTAACTTAGCTGTTGATTTAGTAGAAGCAGACGATATTTACTACTTAAAAGTTGCAATTCCAGGAATTACAAAAGATGATGTTGAAATTGAAGCTGGTGACAATGACCTTGTTATTACAGCAACATTCAAACCATTCGTCGAAGAATTAGGTTTTAACTTAGAAGCAGAAGACGAAGAAGATGCAGATGATGTTAGAATAATTGCATCCGAATTAACTGTTGGAAAATGTTCCAAAACTGTAAGATTTGAAAACAGCATTGATGTGGAAAAAATTACTGCAAAATATAAATCAGGTATAGTATTAATAACTATTCCTAAATTAATTATTCCAAAACACAAAGTAACTGTAGAATAAATTTTAAATAAAGTCTACTCTGCACCGCAGAGTAGTACCCATTTTATTTTTTTACCAAAAATAACCAATCACAAAAAAAGAATTAAATAAATTAATAACAGTAGATAGAATCTACCGTATTTAAAAAAAAATTAGTATCTGACTTTACCAATGTGTCTTGTAGCACCAGGATCTTCACCATTGAAATGTGCCAAATAGTAAACAAACCATTCAAGAGGAACAACAAAGATTAATGGAGATAATAACTTATCCACATCAGCATAGTCGCTTAAATTAAATAAAATTACTTTTGCTTCCAAATTATTGGAAAAATCAATAGCTTTTCTTGTAATTTCATCGGATTCAAAATCACAATCAAAGATAATCATCGGGACATCCTTTTCAGCACGTTCAATTAATCCATGCCTGAATTCTGATGAATACAAAGGACATGCATGCTTTATAGCACCCTCCATAAGCATGGTCATTGCTAATTTAAATGAAAGACCGAAGTTAGGTCCGCTTCCCAAACAGTAGAAAATTTCTTCATCCTTATACTGTTCAGCCAATTTTTTATTGTCTTCTTCAGTAGTCTTAAGCAATTCTTCAATGATATCTGGAATTTCTTTTAATTGAGATAACAATTCATCTTTGTTTTCATAATCAGATGCTGAAAATAAAATTTGATAAAGACAAGCGATTTGAGTTACATAAGTCTTTGTACCAAGAATAGCGGTTTCTGTTTCACACCTAGTTACAATTGGAGTTTTAGCTTCTTTAATCATTGAACTATCCGGTTCATTTGAAATTGAAACTGTGTGAATTCCGTATTCATTAGCACGTCTAAGAGATGATAATGTGTCTGCAGTTTCACCAGATTGTGAAGTGAAAATTGCCAGTGAATTTTCCCCTTTTTGTAAAAATTTATTATAATAAAACTCATAACCTGAGAATACTTCAATATTCATAGCAGTAGACATTCTAAGTGCATCCCTAACACTATAACAAGTTGATATTGAACTTCCACATCCAATTAAGTATACCTTATCTACTTTTTTTACTAACTCTGAAACTTCATCCATAGTAGATAATTCACTTTCAAAGGTTTTTCTTAGTGAATCTGGTTGTTCCATCATTTCATCATACATTTTATAGTTCATGAATAAAAACTCCTATAATTTTTATATAATATCTATATTTTATTTTTTAAAATATAAAAAGTTTTTTTAAAAAAGAGTTACAATGTTATATTGATGGAGATTGATTTAACAAAAATTAGCATGTTTAAAGGCCAACAATATGAAACTATCATAACTACAATCAACGATGACGGCAGTTTGAATGCCGCGCCGATAGGCATTTTATGCAGAGGAAAAGACAAGGTAATGTGCCGTATTTTTAAAGGAAGTCATACTTTAGAAAATATTATTTCCCAAAAGGAGTTCATTGTTAACATCTGTGAAAATCCTGAATTGTTTACATGGTCTTTATTGGACAATCTTGAAAAGGACGATTTTAGTGAAGATCAATCAATAAAAAATGTTGATGCTTATTTTAAATGTAAAGTTACCAGTATAAAAGAAGCCGTTAAACAAAGCGATCCAGTTAAAAAGAAATCCGAAGCAAATGTCATTAAGGCAGATGTCTGCAAACTGATTATCAGAAATCCTGTAAAAGCATATAATAGGTCATTCAGTTATGTTGTAGAATGCCTGGCCAATTTTTCAAGAATAGATATTGTCGATGATGAAAAAAGAAAATATTATCTTGATTCGTTTAAAGAAGCCCGTAGAGTTGTAAAAAAAGTAGGCTCTAAACAGGATAAAGAAGCTATGGATATGATAAAAAGTAAATTAAATGAAAAGGGATATGACATTTAATCTACAATAACATCTATGAATTCAAAATTATCCCCATCAAATAATCCCTTATCAGACATTTTTAAAGACGGAAGTACTAAAAGTGACATGAAAGCCATCGTCATGAATGGAGCATCAAGTTTACAACCTAATGCAGAAGCCATTTTCTGCAATACCCTCAATTTTTTAGCCACATCAAATGCATCCTTATTACTCATCAAACCGGCAATAGGAAGAGCTAAAGAATCACTGAAATCTTCACTTACAACAGCTATTCCACCTTTATTATCTATTACAGTATTTACTGCATTAGCCATCATTTCTGAATTATATCCGATGACAATAATATTATGAGAATCATGAGAAATTGATGATGCAATAGCTCCTTTTTTAAGGCCAAAACCCTGTATAAACCCATTAGCTATATTATTCCCACCATAACGTTCAACAACAGCTATTTTTAACACATCATGATAAATATCTGGTTGGACTTTGCCATCAACACATTTTAAATCTGCAGTTTTCTTTTTGGTCAACAATTCACCATTGTAACATTTTATTAAATTAACTTTACATTGGTCACCATCATAATATATGTCAAAATCTTCAGGCTGCTTTTTGGATGCATTAATAGTATTTTCAAATTCAACTTCACCACAATCAAACAAAACATTTTCACCATCGAATACGCATTCACCTGAAATATAAGTTTTTAATATATTAAAATCAACTATATTATCAATTATGACAAAATCTGCTTTTGCACCTGTTACAATAGCTCCAGCATCCAAGTTATAATGTGCTGCAGGATTGATAGTTACCATTTCAATAGCTTTAATTACATCCACACCTAATTCACATGCTTTTTTTACAGATTCATTTAAATAACCTCTAATCAAATCTCTAGGATTCTTATCGTCACTTACAATAAAGTCAAAAATCGGGGAGTGGATTCTTCGCTCAAGAACTTCAGTAGGTATTATTCCGAAACTATCCTGACTTTTCCAATAATTTACCCTTTCACTAAAATCAAAAAGAGCTTCCATATTCTTAGCAGATGAACCATCACGAACCATAATTTTCATGCCTTTCTGCTTTTTTTCAATAGCTTCTTTAAAATTACTGCATTCGTGGTCTGTAATGATATATTGTTCTAAATATTTATCCAATTCTTTACCTGAAAGCAATGGAGCATGACCATCAATAGGCAAATTATAATCTCGAGCCAACTTTAATTTTCTTAAAACTTCCTCATCCCCATTTAAAACACCAGGAAAATTCATCATTTCTCCAAGTGCTACAACTTCATCTTTTTTAAGTAAAAATTCAATATCATCAGAGTTCAAAGTAGCACCAGCAGTTTCAAAAGTAGTTGCTGGAACACAAGAAGGAGCAGAGAAATAAAAATTAAATGGAACTTGACGGGCATTTTCAATCATGAATTCAATACCTTCAATTCCACAAACATTAGCTATTTCATGAGGATCACAAACAACAGATGTAGTACCATGTCTAACAGCAATTTTAGCAAACTGCGCAGGTGTCAACATGCTGCTTTCAATATGAATATGGGAATCAATAAAACCTGGAATCAATAATCCTTCAACATCAACACTTAAGTTGTCATCAGAAACAATAGGAACAATTTCTTCAAAAACCCCATTATTGATAGTAATTCTGGCAGGATAAACTGAATTTGTTAATACATCCAAAATATAAGCAGTGAATGGCATTTTTAATCCTCTTTTAATGCATTATAAAGCAATGGCAAGAATGTTCCAATATCCGTAACAATACCAACTACCTGTGCACTACCCCTATCTGATAACTTAGTAACAGTGGATGGATTTATATCCACACAGATACTTTTAACTCTTGAAGGAAGCAAATTACCTGTTGCAATTGAATGGAGCATAGTTGAAATCATGAGAACCATGTCAACTTCCTGAGCGTATTTTCTCATGACTTTTTGCGCTTCAATAACGTCCGTCATGACATCAGGAAGAGGCCCATCGTCACGAATGGAACCTGCAAGAACAAATGGAACATCATTCTTTATGCATTCATACATGATTCCGCCGGTTAAAGTACCGTCTTCAACAGCTGCTTTAATGGAACCTGAACGATTGATTTTATTGATTGCTCTCATATGGTGAGTATGTCCATGAGCAACAATCTTACCTGTTTCTACTTCAATACCTAAAGAAGTTCCGAATAAGTTTGATTCAATATCGTGAGTAGCTAAAGCATTTCCTGCCATTATAACATCAATATAGCCTTCCCTAATCAATGATGCAAGATATTTTCCTGAACCGGTATGAACAATAGCTGGTCCTCCGACAATACCTATTTTACCGCCTTTTGCTTTGATTTCTTTCATTTCTTCAGCAATACCGTTGATTAAATTCATTAAAGGTTTTTCAGATGAAACTTCACTGTTCATAAATTCAAATACTTGCTGTTCATCCCTTGACCTATGTGGAGGAGAAACTTTAACACCATCCAAACCAACTACAATTTTATCTCCGGATTTTACTTCTGCAATCGGTTTTACAAATGCACGATTTTCCTGTTCATCCACAACAACCAAACAGTCCATTTCAATATCTTCAACAGGAATCCAATTACCATTATAAAAAATATGAGTAGTGTGGTTTGATGAAGAGTAAAAACCTTCAGGAGCAACCTTATCTTTTGTAGATGCAACTAACTGAACTTCCTTAAGTTCATCAATTGATGCACCAAGAACAGACAATTCATCCAATATAGATTCTAATAATTCGGGAGATTTAGCGGAAACTTCTATTTTCGCTCTACTAATATCAGATTTCTTTCTTCCAACATTAATTTCCAAAATATCAAATTCTCCACCTTTGTCCATAATTATTGCCATTGTTTTAGTTAAAGTTAATGAATCAATAATATGTCCAGAAAGGCCAATAGTTCTTTTATACATAACATTTTGCTCCATTTTAGTTAATATTATAATTATATTAACCGTGATATTTAATGGTATTGTTAAAAATAAGAAAAATGAAGTTGGAATAAATTATTAACACACAATATGAACATTGCTATTATCATGCTAATAGCATATACAAACCCATAAAATAGCAAAAAACAATATAATAATCATGGATATTAAAGATGACATGAGAATCATATCATTATTACTTCGTTCCAAAAAAAGAGTTGAGGTATTAAAATCTTTAGAATTTGAAGATAAAATTCCATCTAAAATCAGTAAGGATATTGGTGATAACAGCAATCATGTATCAAAATATTTAAAAAGCTTAAAAGATGCAGATTTAGTTGTTTGTTTGAACGAAGAAGATAACAGATATAGATTTTACAGCATTACAGATAAAGGATCTTATTATCTAAAGCAAGTAAAAGACAAATATGAATAACTACATATCCAAAGCATTAACAGAACAGTTTCTAATACATTCACCACACAATATACATTCAGTCCCATTCACTCTTTTTCTGGAATTATTTAGCATATCAACATCCATTGGACAATTTTTTAAGCACATATTACAATTAACACATTTATCTTCATCAACAGTTACTCTTAAAAGAGAATAATAACTACTTATTTTTAAAAATACTGCAATTGGACAAACATATTTACAAAAAGCCCTGTTGTCTTTAAATATGAAGGCCAGTGAAATGCCCAATACATAATATACAATATTTCCAAGGATAAATGTATAATACATTATTATCTCCAGATTTGGAATTTTAAATAGGAATAATCCTAAAATAAAAGTGAAAATAATTATGAATAACACATATCTAATATATCCATAGTTTTTTCTTGGATTTTTAGGTGCTTTATATGGAAGCAAATCCAGTATCATTGCAGTCCAGCATGCATATCCACACCATCCACGGCCAAAAAGTAAAGGTCCAGCAATTTTTGCAACCAAAAAATGAATTACAGCCGCTTCAAATACTCCTAAAAACAAATAATACCAGAAACCTGAAATCAGCATGTTTTCATGACCGATTATTCCTAAAAAAATCAGCAAATAACATCCTATACCAAACATTACTATATTACGACCATATTTGTAGCCATTTACAAGCAATCCTATTCCAATAGCTAGAGCAGTCCCAATATAAACAAAATTATAAATATAGAAATCATTGCCAGTTATAAAATAAATTAAAAAAGCTATAACTAAAAAAGTTATTTCAATAATTAATGGTGCCTTAATTTTCATTTAAATCAAAGATAAAAAATCATAAATGATTTTAGCAGCAGTTACTGCAGTATTTTCGCCCAACCGATCAGTTGCAGTTTCAACTACATCCATCCCAACAACATTCTTAAAAGATAAAGACCTAATCAAATCCTCTATTTCAGAAATGAATAAACCACCAGGAGTTGGGTTTCCAACAGAAGGAGCAATAGCTGGATCTAAAACATCCATATCAATTGACAGATAAATAGGAGTGTCTACAGTTGTTAAATAATATTCTACAGCATCCATATGACGATGAACATCCTTATTTTTAAATGTCTGAATATTATATGTAGATTTAACAAAGTCTTCTTCTTCAATTGATGAGGATCTTATTCCAATCTGAACCAAATCCACACCGAATTCATGAGCTCTTCTCATAACAGTTGCATGAGAGTATTTCTCACCAATGAAATCAAATGCCAAGTCCCTGTGTGCATCCAAATGAACTACAGTTAATTTTTCATATTTTTCAGATAATGCTTTTATCACACCGATAGATGCTGAATGCTCACCACCAATAGTAATCGGCTTAATGCCCAAATCAAACAGTTCATTAACTGTATCTTCAACGATGTTGCATGTAGCTTCACAATTTCCAGGAACTACATTCACATCACCGAAATCATAGAATATACAATCAAGAGATGTTTTAAAATTAATATTATAATTTTCAAAACCATATGACGCTTCACGAACAACAATAGGACCTAAACGAGAACCTGAATGATATGATGTTGTGCTGTCAAAAGGTACACCGATTATGCCATATGAATCCTTTTCAATGTTATCAAAATCAGTTTCTGCGGAAAATGCGAATTTCCACGGTTCATAAGTATTCAATAGCATAATATATCTTAAAAAAAAGAATAATAGAGAACTTATTTAGTTCTCATGATTTTCATATTGCCTAAAGCTACAATATATTCCACTTCAATACCTTCAGAGATTTGGTCTTTTAAGTCTTCAGGCATTGGTAAATCTAAAGTGTCGTAACTTTCCATATCCATTAACTGAACATTGTCACCTTGGATAGATAATACTTGACCTACTCTTTTATCAATAATAGGAATATCTACTTTAGTATCTACAGGTTTAACAATACTTCTTTTTTGATTATCAAAGATACCTACTGCTTCTAATCTTGCTTTAGCAGCCCCGTGTTTACCCGGGGATGAGGTAGTTAAACTAGTGATTTTAGATGCTTCTCCACCTAATACAATATATTTTCCAACTTTTAATGTTTTAATCTCTACAACTTTAGTTGACATTAATTTTCCTCCATAAATTCCAGAATTTTTATAATCTATAATAAGAATTATTTTAGATTAATTATTAATTTTATTTAATATTTTATATAAACTATTCGATTAACCTATTATAACAAAGGTTACTGCTAAAAGAATTGTCATCAAAATAACCCAAAAAATTACAAATATCTTTTTTATATCGCTTTCACCTTTGGTGATATATGATTCACCTTTAACATCAGAAGACCTTTTTCTTGTATTCTTATATTTATCATCATTTCTCAGATAACTATAAAATGCCCTGCATATAAAAACGAATGCAATCATCAAAATTCCAGAAAAAGCAATGTTTAATCCGGGACTAATCCACATTACAACAGACGATAGAAGTAACATCAGCATTAAAAATAAAACTCCCGTGAGTACCAATGAAATATATTTGTTTATAATCATACTTTTATATAAATAAAAAGTATATAATAAAATTAGTGATAAAATGAAAATAGCGATTGTTAGTGGAAAAGATGAAGGACCTACAAAATTAAATGCTTTTGACAATGCTTTAACTGATGCTGGAATTGGTGACGTGAATTTGATTAAAGTATCCAGCATGTTATCAGAAAATACTAAAATTACTGAATTACCTACACTTAAACCAGGATCTATGGTAAACTGCGTATTATCCGAAATTACTTCAGATAATCCTGGAGATGAAATAAATGCAGTATTGGCAGTGGCTATTGGAAAAGAATTAGGATGTGTTGTTGAAACAACAGGAATTAACAAAAATGAAGATGATTTGATTGATGAAGCAAAATTCATGGTTACATACATGATGGAAAAGCGCAATGTTGAGATTGAAGAATTAATTGTCGAAAAAGCTACAACAAAAGTTAAAGAAATAGCTTCTGTTGTAGCATCTGTAGTTTATTTAGAAGAGTGAAAACATGGATGCTAAAGATAAAAAAATAGCTACCGATTTAGCTTACGAAATAATTAGAGAAGTAAGTATAGCAATTAGACCTTATGCCGGAACTCCTGAAGCCGGTGAAAAAGTAAAGATGGGTGCTGACGGAACCCCTACATCCTACATAGATATTATTGCTGAAGATAAAGTAATAAATATCTTAAAAAATGCACCTGTTTTATCATACATCATCAGTGAAGAAGTTGGTGAATTAAAACTGGGAAAAGGAACTAAAAGAAGCATCAATTTATCCGAAGAACTGAAACGTGACGATTTGACTGAAGAGGAAACTCCGAAATTCATATTTTTAGTTGATCCTATTGATGGGACAAGCAATGCAATTAAAGAAATACCTGCATATGGAATTTCAATTGCAGTAGCGAATGTTCCTGAAGGCAGATTGGCTACATTGAATGATGTGGAATTAGGTTTTATCAGCAATTTTGGAAACGGAAACTTTTTTGAAGCTGAAAAAGGCAAAGGATGTTGGCTAAACAATGAAAGAGTTCACCCAAGTGATGTTATAAACATTAGTCAGATGACATTAGGAGGATTTACAAAAAGCGGAACATCTTCAGCATCAAAATTAGTTGATAATGCTAGAAGAATGCGCGTTTTAGGTTCTGTGGTGTTAGAATTATCCTATGTTGCAAGCGGAAGATATGATGCATTTCTTGATTTGAGAGGGAGTAGAATTATTGATGTCGCCGCTTCAAAACTAATTGTTGAAGAAGCTGGAGGAATTATTACATCAAAACATGGTGAAAAACTAAATAACAAGCTAAGCATATATGAAAAGGCAATAGTGGTAGCAGCCAATAATAAAATTCTTCACAAACAGATAATCAATATATTAAACGATAATGAAGCAGATATTATTGGAAAAGTTGGTATTTTAAGTCGTGTTGATCAGGAAAAGGCAATATTGTTCTCTGCGAAACTTGTCGAATACTTTTTAACAAACGGTATTGAAGTTGTTGTGGAAAAAAGACTGGCCAGCAAAATTGAGGAATTAAAACAGGATCCTAAAATCGAAAAAATTATTGAAAAAATAATTAAAAAATGCCCGGACATTGCAGAAGCGCTGCATGATTTGAATTTGAATATTGACTTTATGAAAATTGCAAAAGACACCCATGAGTTTGAATGTGATATGGCAGTTGTTTTAGGTGGAGATGGAACATTACTTAGAGCTCAGGCAAAACTTAAAGAAGAAACCCCATTGCTTGGAATAAATATGGGTACAGTTGGATTTTTAACTGATGTTGAAGTAAAGGAAACATTTAATGCACTGAATAAAATTATTAAAGGAGACTATTATAAAGAAAAAAGAAGCAAATTAATGGTTTCACACGAAAATCACTATTTTAATGCGATGAATGAAGTAGTCATAATGACAAACAAACCTGCAAAAATGCTGCACTTTGAAATTCAGGTTGATGGAGAAACAATTGAAGAAGTAAGAGCTGACGGACTTATAATATCTACACCTAGCGGATCTACAGCTTATGCAATGTCAGCAGGAGGTCCGATTGTTGATCCTAAGCTTGAAGGGCTCATCATCATACCAATATGTCCATACAAGTTAGGTGCCAGACCATTTATTGTATCGGATACCAGCGAAATAACTGTAAAATTACTTAAGAAAGGTAAAAGTGCAGTATTTGTAATGGATGGCCAAATCAATGAAGAAGCAGATTATCTTGAGGAAATCAAATTTAAAAAAGCAGATAAAGACGTTTATTTCATAAGAACCAGCAGCAAATACTTCTATGAAAAAGTTAAAGATAAATTAAAAGAAGGTGGACTCAAAAAACAAGAAGGGTGTTTATAGTGAACACCCTTGTAATCGATTTAACACATGGGGGAGTTAAAATTGCAGTAAGCCTTGCAAAAAAAGGAGATAATGTTTACTGCTATGATATTTACAATACACTCAAAGACATTGAAAAGAGAATGCTTGATGTCTATAATATCGAATTGATTCAATTAGACGATTTAAAAAAATTTAATGATGATTTAAAAGTTATTTACCCAATACATCTACCATTAAGCAATGATGAAATAAAAGAATATAATCCAGATTTGAATTACACATTCATTACACATCACCAAGCAATATCTGAAATTCTAACAGGCTGGGGAAAAGACATAAATAAGATTGAAGTGACTGGAGTTAAAGGCAAAACAAGTTGCGTATTCATGCTTAAAGAAATATTCATGGATTATAACCCTTTGATATTATCAAGTTTAGGTGCATTAATCTATGAAAATAATAAAGAGATAATTTTACAGAAAAATATATCCATTACTCCTGCAAACATCAAAGAAACAATTGATTTGGCATATAAGCTAGCCAATCCAATTTGTGGTGGACAAAAAAAAGATCAGATTTATAAATGTGCAATTTTTGAGTCATCGCTTGGCACCAGCGGAATTGGTGATGTAGGTCTTTTGACAAATATTGTAGAAGACTATCCGATAGCCAAAAACAAATCTTCAGCAAGTGCTGCAAAAAAACAGGTTTTTAACTGCAAAATTGTTTGCTGCAATAAGGAATCTCTGGACAAATATTATAATAATATTAATCACACCAAAATCAATACATTCAGCATAAATGATAAATCTGCCAATTTATATGTTAAAAACGTTGACTATTCACTTGATGAAACTAAAATCAGCATCATTTTTAATAACATTAAAACGAAAAATGATGATGTGATTAATGGTGAAATGAAAATAAAAACATTTGCTCCAGGACCACACCATGTTTTAAATGTTTTAGGTGTTGTAGAAACTGCATTATCCTTGAATATTGATAAAAACAAAATAATTTACGGATTAAGAAATTATAAAGGAATACCAGGAAGAACAAATAAAAGAAATGTTGAAAATAGCATAATTATTGAAGAAATAAATCCTGGAATCAATACAAAAGCCATTGAAGCATCAGTTAACATGTTAAATGATGAATCAAATTACCTCATTTCAATCGGAGGAGATTACGGAATAACCTGTGAAGAAATTAATGAAGATTCTGTTGCAAAGTTTATTGAAAACATAGACAATGAAATTATTTTAACTGGAGAAGTTGGAAAAAGCATTTCTGAAAAGATTAGTAAAGAAGTATTGTTTATTGAAGATTATAATTCTGTTTTTGACTTTGCAATTAAAAATAATAGAAATTTACTTTTTATTTACAGATCAGACTACAGAAAACTATCCCAAAGATAATAATTACCAGTTAATAACAAAAAAATGTAATATATAATTTACTAAAAATTGAAACATTTAATTATAATTAAAAATAGAATATATTTTGTAAATTTGAATAATAGTTATAAGTTAAAACTTATATGCAAAATAAAAAAAAATTGAATTTTTTCTGCAATACTATAAAATTGGAGACGATAATTTTGATTGTTGGAACAAGAGGTAGTCAATTAGCGCTTGCACAAACAAAACAAGTTTGTCAGGATTTAACCAAAATAACTGGAGAACAAATTGACTTAGAAATCATTAAGACGAAAGGAGATAAAATCACTACTTCCCAATTATACAACATGGATTCCAAAGGTCTTTTTACAAAAGAATTGGATATTGCATTGTTAGACGAAGAAGTTGATTTTACTGTCCACAGTTTTAAGGATTTGCCTACCGAGTTAGATGAAGACTTGGAAATTGTTGCAGTTCCAATACGTGAATCTCCTCGAGAAGTATTGATATCTGAAAAAAGTTGGGAAGAATTAGAACCAGGTTCCAAATTAGGTACCAGCAGCCTCAGACGCGAAGCATTTTGTAATCACTATGAAAAAGACTTTGAACTTAAGCCTATTCGAGGAAACATCGAAACAAGAATTAATAAAGTTTTTGAAAGTGATTTGGATGCTACGATAATGGCCGAAGCAGGATTGAAAAGACTCGGTTTAACAGAAAATATTAAAACAGTATTTCCAATCGATTATATTACTCCACCTGCAGGACAAGGCGCATTAGCAATAATAACCAGAAAAGATTCAAATAAAAAGAAAATCATTTCCAAATTAAATGATTATACTTCAATGCAAGAAGTATTTGCTGAAAAAAAAGTATTGGAAGAATTGGGTGTTGGTTGCCAATGGCCAATTGGTTCAATAGCACAAATGAAAGATAAAAAGTTTAATATTTACTCAATATTATTAACAAGAGACGGAGAAATCCTAAAAGAACAAAATGAAACTGGTTCAATTAAAAATGCAGTTGAATTAGGTAAAAAAATTGGGAAAGTATTCGAGGATTATGTTTAAGTGGAGGAATTAAAATTGAGAACTGTTAATGTAGGAGTTATCGGAGTAGGGGCAATGGGTGAAAACCATGTTCGTGTATACCATAAAATGGATGAAGCTAATTTAATTGCTGTTTCTGATGTTAATGAAAGAGCACTTAAAAAAATTGAGCGAAAATATGGTGCAAAAGGATACACTGAATATAGCGAACTACTCGAAAATCCAGATATTGAAGTAGTAAGTGTATGTGTTCCAACTACTTTCCACCATGCAGTTGTAATGGAAGCTATTAAAAATAAAAAACATGTGCTTGTTGAAAAACCAATAGCATTTACATTGAATGAAGCTGAAGAAATGATTGCTGCTGCAAAAGAAGCTGGAGTAATTCTTGCAACAGGACATGTCGAAAGATTCAATCCTGCTGTTCAAAAAGCTAAAGAACTCATTGAAGAAGGAGTAATTGGTGACATTGTATCTGCATTTGCAAAAAGAGTAGGACCACTCCCACCTAGGATAAAAGACGTTGGTGTTTCAATAGATTTAGCAATTCACGATTTAGATATTATGAATTACCTGTTTGAAGAGGAAGTTACTCAAGTTTATGGAACTATGAACAGTATACTTAATGATTGTGATTTTGAAGACCATGCAGAAATAATGGTAAGTTTCGATAACGAATCAACAGGAATAATTGAGGTAAATTGGTTAACTCCATACAAAAGAAGAGAACTTGAACTTACCGGAACAGATGGAATTATCTCTGTAGATTACATCAAACAAAGTATAGAAGTTTTTGGAAAATTTGCACAAGATATCCAAATCACACATGAAGAACCTTTAAAAGGAGAATTAAAATCATTCTTAAATGCTGTTGTTAATGAAGAAGAACCAGAAATTACTGGTGAAGATGGGCTTAAAGCTCTTAAAATGGTAATAGCAGCAAATAAATCATCTAAAGAACATAGACCAATTAGTTTAGATGAACTTGGGGAATAGTGATATTTATGAAAAATAAATTAATTCAAAAAGCTCAAGAGTTAAGGCAACATGGATTTACAACTGGTGAAATAGCTGATGAACTTAACGTAAGTATGGACACAGCAAGATGGTTAACTCTTCAGAAACCTAGTGAAGAGAAAATTGAATCCCCCGGAGACTTTGCCATCAATTGGAAAAGCATTGGAGGAAATTCAACCCGTTTAAGTTATGTTTCAGGTGCTTTAAGTGATTTAGCATTATCCCATGGTGAAGCAGATGTTGTTTTAGGAATTGCAGTTAGTGGAATCCCATTTGCAACAACAATGGCCGACTTTTTAGAAGATATGACTGGATTTGACACATCTTTAGCCATTTTCCACCCAAACAAACATAGAAAAGATCAGGACAAAACAGATGATGAAGGTACTATCAGTACAAATTTCGGAACTGTCGAAGGTAAAAAAGTCATCATCGTTGATGATGTAATTACAAGTGGAAAAACCGTTAAAGAAGTAATACATACAGTTAAAGACAATGGCGGGGAGCCTACCTGTGTTACTGTCCTAATCGATAAAGCAGGACTTTCAGAAATAGAAGGAGTTCCTGTGGAATCTTTAATTAAAGTAAGTAGATTATAATCATCTACTTTTAATTCTATTTTTTATCTATCACCACAATATTAAAAAATTTTAATTTAATATGAACAAATTACCATGAAATTACATTAAATTTATAATAAATTTAATTAAAAATATCTTTAAATAATATCAAAAACATACAATATAACAGAAATTATTAAGGAACAACGAAATTATGGACATATACTTATTACAAAACGTGGCAATGATTTTAATCACTGCGGTAATAGTCCTTCTAATTTTTAATAAACTCAAATTACCTACAATGATAGGTTTATTCATTACCGGAATCGTAATCGGTCATGTCATCAACGACACGAGCATGATTTCAACATTATCAGAATTAGGTGTTGTATTTTTATTATTTATAATAGGACTGGAATTCTCAATAGAAAAGTTCTCTGCAATAAAGCACTATGCTCTATTTGGAGGTATTCTACAGGTTAGTCTGACAACAATCTTAGTAACACTGCTTGGACTAGGATTAGGCCTTGTATTAAACAGTGCAATATTTTTAGGATTTTTAGTGGCATTTTCAAGCACTGCTATCGTAATGAAAATAATGCAACAGAAACATTTAAATCACTCTGTTCAAGGAAGAGTTACCTTAGGTATTTTAATATTTCAAGATATTGCAGCCATTGTTGTAATTTTAATCACACCTCTTCTTGGCGGACAATCAATTGAATTGCACACATTTCCGGAATTGCTTATTAAGTTAATTGGTGTGGCAATATTAATAGTTATTGGAGCGAAATGGTTTATCCCATTAGCTCTAAAAGATGCTGCCAAAACCAAAAATAGAGATTTATTCATGCTCCTGACATTATTCATTTGTATGGGAACCACATTTGCAACCAGCCTAATCGGTATTGGACCAGAACTTGGTGCATTCCTTGCAGGATTGCTCATTTCAAATACAGAATATTCACACCAGACATTAGGTTATATCCAACCATTCCAGGATGTGTTCATGAGCCTATTCTTCATCAGTATCGGATTGATGGTTAACCTGCATTTATTCATATACAATATTGGCATAATTTTAGCTTTAACGACAATTATACTCCTCATCAAATTTGCAGCTACCCTATTGACCGGAATCGTGTTAAAACTTCCAAACAAGATATCCATTTCAATAGCTATTCTTTTAAGCCAAATTGGGGAATTTTCTTTTGTTCTTGCAAGGGAAGGAATGACATATGGATTAATGACTCAAAGATTCTTTTCAATATTTTTGGGCGTCAGTATTTTAACGATGTCCGTTTCACCATTTTTACAAAAATTCACACCACAAATAACAAAATTATTGAGCAAATCCAGTTATTTCCAAGAAGAAGGAGAGTTAAAAACATTACCGGAAGAATTAACTGAAGCTCAACCCATAAAAGATCATGTTATTCTGGTCGGTATGGGTCGTGTCGGAAAGCAAATGACAAAGGCATGTAATCAGTTCAATGTTCCCATCCTTGCTGTTGACATGAATCCTATAGTTGTTGAACAGCAGCAGAATTTAGGTGTTCCAATCATATATGGTAATGCATCAAATGAGAATGTTTTAAAGCAGCTTCGAGTAACCAGCGCACAGTGCATTGTCATATCTGCTTCAACATATGAAGGAACTCTCAACACAATCGATGCGGCAAGGAGATTGAACCCAGATATCCATATCATTGTAAGAACAAAATATCTGAAAAATATTGAGGAAGTTATCGAAGCAGGGGCTGATGAAGTAATTCCTAAAGAATTTGAAACAAGTATTTTAATGTTTACAAGAATCATGGACTATTATAATAAGGATATGGATGAAATTGCTGATGCTGTCAATGACTTAAGATCAGATAACTATGATGCATTTCGTAGCGTATCATCAGAGGACGTTTCAGCATACTTAAGCAACTCATTTACAGAAGTGGAACTTGATTCGCTAAGAGTTTATAATGATGCACACATTAGCGATTTTCCTTTTGAAAAAAACAATCTGACTGTCACAAGCGTTATCCGTGACAATTCAACAATCATATATATCGATGAAAAGTTCCAATTCCTGGAAGACGATATCATCTTGTTTACAGGATTGCGACATGATATAAACAAATTTTTTGAAGATATTGAATTTTGATACAAACATGATAGAAAATTATTCATTTTTAAACATGTTTTCAGGTATAGTACTTTACCAAATTATTATGTTGGATTTGGTAAAAATTCTTGGGCTGTTACACTTTTAGTAGTATAAGGATTACCAAGCTATCCCCGGATTACTTTCCGGTTTGTTAATTTTATTAACAATTATACTTAAGTAATATAAATATAAGTAATTTTATGATTAATATAAATCATATTACTTTATGACACAAATATTTCTTTAACTCATTTGCACATATCCCAATTTATTTTGTTAAAAATGATTATTTTAAACAATATTCCATTAAATAAGTCAAAATTTATTGCATGCAAAAACTAGATTAAAATAGGTATAATATTTGAGAAAAAAAGATAATAATTTAGAAAAGTAGAAAATCTACAAATCCAAATCAAAATTTCGCACACGAATAATTAAAAAAAATATGGATTTTTTTAATTTTCATTAATTACTATGTCATGATTAGTATATAAATATTATAGTCATATAAAAATTACATCAATCGAGTAAAAATTTTAAATAATTATATGATACATAAACCACCAAAATAACAGCAATTATTGTTTGGATTAAAATAAGAATATTTAAAGAATCATAATTTATAATTTTAGAAACTTCTGTTGATGCAATTGCAGTTATAACAAATGGAAAAGTGAATGCAGAATAACTTGGATAAAAATCCAAATTCCGATACTCTATTACTTTTATCAATGCAAATATGAAAAACACAAAAGCAGTCAAGTATAATCCAAGTAAAAATTCCATAGAAATAACATTTGCGGAATTTGTATATCCCACAATCAATATACTGAAAATAGCTGTAAAAATACAGATTAATGGCTTATTTTGATCCAGCTTATTCGGATACTTCAAATATCTATAAACCACTAAAGGCAATGTAACAATCATTGCAACAAAACCGAATATGAAAAAGTAAAATCCGATTTCATTAAGGCCATGAACATGTGCAGTAATAGCACCCATAGTTATTCCAATAAAGACTATCCACCAACTGGGATAGACCACATTTATATCAAATTTACATATAATATAACGATAAGTAAACCAAACAATCAATAGAATATGTAAAGCTACACCCAAAATCCAAACACTTAATGCCAAAGTGCCATTAAATTGATTAAGGTATGTAGATAAAATCATCAAAGCCATGGAAAAAGTTCCGGAATTTGACAGAATTACTGGATTGGACAGGTCTTTTTTAATTTCCTCCGGATAAAAAACTAACTTTAAAACAAGTAATAAAATCAATAAAATACCAATTATTCCACAAATTAACCTGATATTTGAATTATAAACCGCCAAAAGATTTCCTAAAGATAAAATAGCTAAAATCAATCCAGAAACTGGAACAGGTATTTTTTTTATAATATTCATCAACAATATCTTTCGTTGAAAAAATTAATAAAATTATCTATTGAAGTCTGTTACCACAATTAGTACAAAAAACATCTCCTTGTGTTACTATCTGACCACAGTTAGGACATTTTGACTTGTCATCATGTAATTTAAAACCGCATGAAGTGCAAAATTGATCACTTTCACTAATGTTTACACCACAATTTGGACAAAACAGATGACTATCAAATTTAGACCCACAATTAGTACAGAATACCGCATCTTCATATTCTTTATGCCCACAATTTTTACAGGCCTTCATTGAAGTGTTTTCGACTTTAGGAGCATAATTGGCATCAGGACGATCTGCCAACACAGGCCTTGAATAATCAATGCCATCTTCAATTTCATCCACTAAAGACCTCATGACAGCAATTCTTTTATCATCTGCAGGATGTGTTGAAAAAAAATCAAAGTTGTTGGCATTCTGACCGCTCATTTTCTGCCAGAATGCAGGAACACCCGTGATATCATAGCCTGCCCAATGAATAATTAACATACCTAATCTGTCTGCTTCAAGTTCCTGGTCTCTTCCCCATGGATTCAATAGTAAAAACTGAGAACCAATATCCACACCATTAACGGCAGCTCTTGTAAGGCCACCTATCTCTCCCATACCAATTAAATCAAAAGCAAAACTGCCGAACCATGAGACAGTGGTCAGTGTATTTTTTGTATTTTGAGCACTGGCTCTTGTTCTTGTGTGGTCAAGCAATGCATGAGCCATTTCATGACCTAAAATAAAAGCCAATTCCTCTTCACTATTGGCAACAGATAAAATTCCAGAAAATACTGCAATCTTACCTCCAGGAATACAGAATGCATTTACAGTATTATCTAAAAGCAAATGAAATTCCCAATCATAATAATCTTCAACATAGTCAAGTCTTCCAATTGAAGACAGATAATTATAAACTGCCTTAATTAAATTGGTTGCAACATTATAAATTAATTGACCTTCAGGCGTATTATCTATAATTTGAGCTTTGTTAATAATAGCATAATATTCACGATAGCATTCTGCTAAAAATTGATCATCATTAACTTTATCATAATGTTTACGTCCAGTGAATGGATTTAATGGACTCCTGTCATCTTTTGCCATAATATGAAATTTATTGTTGCAATAATATAAATATTGTTATTAATATGTTATTAAATCCATTACTAGAATATTCTAGTAACTGGAAAAAAATCCATTTTGAAATAAAAATAAAATCAATAATCCTTAATTTCATTAATTTTTTCATCCAATTTATTTTTAATTATTTTAACACATTCTTCGCCTTCACTATCCAATCTGAAAGGATCTTTACTTGAAACGCCAAAATCCTTTAAAACATCAACAACTGCAACAGTTTTAAAGACATTAATGCCCTTATTTTCTAGAATCTTATTTACGCATGCACCATCGCAGCCATTGACTGCAATAATAGGGTATTTTTTAAGCATTTCATTATTTTTTCCATCAATATCCGCTGAAGTTGAACCCATACATATGGATATTACATCATCATGTTCCTCCCGACAATCCCCCACGGCGACACGTGAAACCAAACCGTTAGGACTCATGCCATTACATGGTGCCAGTGCAATCTTATCTGCCATAATATCACCTCAATATTTAATTAATATTATACATCATATTTTATATAAAGAGTGATTATTATGAGCATTTTAGTAGCATATTATTCCAGAACAGACATAACAAAAAAAGTGGCTGATGAAATAGCTGGCAGATTGAATGCAGATAGTGAAGAAATAATATCTGAAGTAAAATATGATGGAAAAATAGGTTATGCACGTGCAGGTAAAGACGGCATGACTGCAAAAATCATTAAAATCGGAGATTTAAAGTATGATCCGTCAAATTATGATATGGTATATCTTGGAGTTCCGGTATGGGCAGGAAAAGCCGCAAACCCTATGATTTCATACATCAAACAAAACGAAGGTAAATTCAACAATGTAAAATTTTTTGTTACTGCAGGTTCAAGCGGTTTTGAATCAGCTTTTAAACAGATGGAAGACTTTGTTGGAAAATCACCATTGAAAACACTATCATTAACAACAAAAGAAGTTAAGAAAGGAGAATATATGGAAAAATTAGCATCATTTTTAGAATGAATTTAAATTATTTACGTAATTTAAGTTCAATATTTCTTTTTTCACCACAATGAATTAGCTTTTCTTTTATGAATAGTGATTTTTCATCCAAATTCATATTAATAGTTGATTCATCACATTCTTTTAATACATTGTTCAAATCATCAAGTTCAAGCAAATTAACGGCAAGAGCGAAAAAAACATCCCTGTGACCAGCATCATAATCAGACAGAAACTTATTAAGAATCTTCTTTTTTTCCAGTTGTTTTTCATGATACTTTTCAATGCCAATTGTTTTTGCCTTTTGCATGTCTTTTAATTAATTTTTGTGTGAAATTAGGGAATCACGCTTATCTATTCCATCATACTTGGAGCATGGATACTCCCCACATTCAAAACAATAGTCAATGTTTCCATGCTCAATGCTACATGGTGCTATTCCACATATTAATGCACAGGAACTTCCCTCCCGACATCCAGTACAGTTTCCACGAATGAATGAAAGACACAAACTGCAATTCAACCCACATAATGAAAAAAGCAAATCATTTCTTTTTAATGTATTTTTTGTCAAGATATCACATCAATATTACTTTCTAAACTCCAATCTCTCAACAAAATTCAAAATTTTATTAACGACTTTGGATAATGGGCCTAATTTTAATGAGTATTCCCTTAAAGTTAGAATATCTTCTTGTGTGAAAAATTTAACCAAGATTAATGCAAAGAAATATACAATTATGCAAATGATAATGCCAGGAAACAAAAATAAAGGAGTTTTTGGAATGAAAAATCCAACCAAACCCATGATTAAAGCAGCTGCCACAATCTTAGCAATAGGAAGTTTAGGTGCTTTGGTTTTAGTTAGTTTAAATACAAAATACATACATGGAACCATCATGCAGAAACAAGCAATGGTTGTAGCAGTCGCACCTCCGGCAATACCCAAATATGGAACAAATATCCAGCAGAGAGCGGCTGTGACAACAGAACCAAAAATCAAAATATACATAGGAATTCTAGGATTTCCAACACCCTGAACAATACTTGTGGATATGGAAAATATTGAATAAAATGTCATTCCAATAGACAGTATTGCTAATGCTGAAGCTCCCGCAACATAATCAGGATTTTTGAAGTATAGGAGCTGCAATGTAGGAACTGCAAACAATGCAAGTCCAATACACATAGGAATAACAAATAACATAGATATCTTATAAGCTTCGCCAACATATTTTTGAAGAGAATCAATATCATTAACCTTGAATGCTTCAGAAGAGGCGGGCAAAATAGTAGTTGCAATAGAAATGGAAATCATCAAAGGTAATCTCGCAATAGGATCTGCAGCTGTGAAAAAACCAATATCCGCCAATGTCAGAAATTTACCCATAATAATTGTACAAATATTATAAATGAGCATTTCAGCAATTGCAGTAATAATTACAGGAATGGAAAATTTAACCAGCATTGCACCAAGTTTAAGCTCATCACGCAATGAAAATTCAAAATCATCACTAGGTTGAGGAATATATTGTCCCATATATAATTTAAATATGACCACACATGAAACAGCGGAAAGAGAATATCCGATGACAGTACCCCATAATGCACCAACAACTGAAAATCCTATCAAAACAAACGCAGTAGCGAATAAAATCATTGCCAACTGTTCAATAGCACGGGAATAAACTATATACTCCATTTTATAGACTCCCTGAAATGCCCCCCTAAATGCTCCCATAATAACACTGAATGGAGTAATCAAACCAATGATCTGCAGTGGAACCATAACCTCAGGCTTATGCATAAAATTATTAGCAATAAATGGGGCAATGACAAAAATCATCAAAAATCCCAAGGATAAACCCAGAAATACCATGATTTTTAAAGCGGTATAAATTGTCTGGCGAGCCATATTATAGTCTTCAACGGCATTATATTCAGCAATGTATTTAGATATTGCAGGCGGAAGTCCCCCCGCTGCCAATGTCTGAAATATTCCTTGAAATGACATGGTAGTTCCTAAAATACCATTGTTTACCGGACCTAAAAGTGTGGCCATTAAAAAACGATACAGATAACCTCCGATACGGAAAATTATATTACCAACAAAAATAATTAAACTACCACGCACTAACTTATTTCCCATAATATGACCTTAAAAAAAGTATTTAATATATTTTAACTTGGTTATAGTATTTAAATGTATTATTTAAAAAATTTTCAAAACGACAAAAGAAATAATAATTAAGAAAAATACGAAAATCCTCGTTTTATAAATGGAAATACTTATTACTTGCATTATTTAAAGGTATTATTAAAAAAACTTTATTATTGGAAAATTATGATTCAATCTTTAAAGCCAAAACTCATCATGTTTCTTGCAATGTTTTCATTCATGGCATTATACATGATAGTTTTTGGAAGCAAAAACGCAGTTATTGGATTAATAATGGTATTGGCAGCATTCATGAGTTTGGGCAATGACTTATCGTTCAAACCTAAGACTTCTTTTATCAAAGTACTGTCATTGCTGTTGATTTTAGGGATTGCCTCTTATTTAAACAATCCTTTGACAATATGGGGATGCATATTTACGTTCATTGTGGTGTTTGGAACCACTTTTACATCACATAACCTATTCGGAACTGATGTTTATATACCTTATCTTATGTGCTATTTCATGATGGTGGGAATTCCTATAGATATTGAACTGTTGCCTATGAGACTGCTGTCATTGGCATTCGGAGCAGTCTTTATTGTGGGATTGAATATAATAGTCAATAAGAAAAAAGATTATAAATTAACTAAAACTACAATATCCAATCTGATTGATGAATTGAACAAAGCAATCGACTTGAAATTGGCAGGAAAAGAGGTTTCATCCAATAGCTTCAAAACAGCCAATGGATTCTATTTAGCCATTTACAATAAGTTTGAATACAAATATTTTCCAACAAAAACCCACCAATCTGTTTTAAATGTAGTGAAGTCATTTCAATATATAGGACATATAATCTCCACTAAAAATCTAACAGAAAACGAATTAATGTATACAAAAGATACCCTATCTAAAATCAAGAAAATTAATCCCGATGATATTTTTCAAGGTATTGAATTAAAGACAAAGGATATGGCTTTGATTCTGTTGAACTTAGAGATTATTGCAAATGAAGTAAACAATGACCTTGCCTCTGATGAAAATATTCCTGATAGAAATACCGTGAAAACATTGTTGAAACCAATCATTAAAAGCCAGATTACTTTCAAATCTCCCAAATTCATATTTGCATTTAAAATGGCTTTTATAATGTTTATTTGGCAATTATTGACATTAATGTTCAACTTGACATTCAGCAAATGGTTATATTTTATCACAATTCCCCTGATGATGCCTTACATTAACGATTTGGCATACACTGCGAAGGCACGTATTAAGGGAACATTTTTAGGAGCGTTCATATTTGCAGTAATTAATGTCTTGATGCACTACATCCCAATATCTCAAGCAGCACCACTTATGGTAATGGTTGTCTGTATTTTCGTCATGGCCTTGAAGAGTGAAGACAAATTCATTTTAACGACATCTACAACAATAATGTCTTTAATGGCTGCGTTAATCTATATTTCGCCCCAAGAAGCTATTGAATTAAAAATATTATGGGTAACAATTGGAGTATGCGTAGTATCATTGTTCAACTTCAAATTCATGCCATACTCCGTTGAAATAGAAACTGAAAACAATTTAAGAGAATGCTGCAGATTAAATCTGAAATCATTTGATTTAATAAAGGAAAAATGCAGAGGAAGATTTGTTAATAAAACCACTTTACTCGTCGTGACAAATATCATTCGTGAAAATATTGAAGTCACTGATGAAAATCGTGAATTATATTATTTACAGATTAAAATAACAGACATCTGTAATTTTATATTGAGTTACCTCGATGTTAATATTGTTTCAGATGAATTGAAAAATAATTTAACAGACATTATTGATAAAGATAGTGATGTTGATGAAAATTTGAATGATAAGGAGAAGATTATTGCATTAACTTTAAATTATGTCAAAGAGTTATATGATCATGAAAAAGCTATTATGATAGATTTAAATGAATAATTCGGGCATTAAAATATGGGACTCTGTTTCTGGATAAAAAGGACTTTACAAGCATTGACCATGACCAGTAAAACGATGCATATGAATGAAGATTCAACCACTTTGATTCAGAATATGTGTTCAAAAGATATGTTTTCAAAGCAATAGACATTAAATTTAACTTTTTCATTGTCAAATTTACAATTTGCTTAACTTGATTGAAGTTAAGTTTAAAAAACAATTAATATACTGATTCAGAAAAGTTCCAATGGCGAAATAAAAAAATAAGAGTTAAAAACAAAAAAATAAACAAGGAAATCTATACGATTTCTATGTAGGAATTGGGCGATACCAGTCAACTTTTTAGACAATATTAATCTAATCTAAATGGATATGTTCCATTTTTCTCATATTCCAATTCTAACCATCTTTTAAGTATTGGTTCAGACAAATAATAGAGATTATTATCCAAAATCATTAATTCTTGATGTTGGAGATTAACTAATGGTTTACTGATAGAACCAGTAGTAACATTTAGTGTTTTTGCAATTTCGTTTCTTTTTAAAGGCCCATCTATTAAAGATATTATAATGTATTGTTCACGCAATGTTAATTTATCCCACATTACAATTAAATGAGTGTTAATGACTTCAATTTTATCTTCAAATTCTGATTTTACAAGATTTTCATCTAGTTCAATGTCTTTCGGAAGCAATGTTGCAAAAATATTGACATATGCAGGAATCCCCGAAGTGCATTTAAAAAACCTGTCAAATCCCTCATCGGAAAATTTTAAATTCGGAACCTCTTGTGTTAGATATGATTTAACAGTTTCCTTACTGAATGGAGATATGTTGATTGTAAGCATTCTACCTCCAAATGCACCTCTTTGGCTTGCAATTTCAGAAATTAATTCATCCTGCATACTCATTGATCCGGAAAAAACATAGGACACATAATTTTGATTTTGAATATAACTTCTTAATTTCCATAAGAATGATTCCTTATAATCGTCCAATTCCTTAATGATTTGAAATTCATCAATGAAAATCAAAACACCTTTTATTTTATCAGAATTGCTTTCATGAATTTTTTCAGGCAATGTTAAAACAAAATCCATTAATTTTTCAACATTAGTCTCACTGCCAAAAACAGGTATTGGGAACTTATCAAGTTGAATGAACTCCTTGATTTTAAAATCATTTACTTTAAAGTATTTCTCAATTCTTTTATCCAATGTGTTTAGATTCTTGTTTTTTGCTTCAATTAAAAATTCCTTAAAGAAAAATTCCATTAATCCCATTACAGACATGTTTCTTTTTTGATAACATTCTGCCTTAGAAAAATTAATGTATACCACTAAATAATCATTATCTAATTCTTTTTTAATTTTTTTAAGAAAAACTGTCTTTCCAACACCTCGAAGACCAGTTAATAAAATTTGTGGCGCATTGCCATTAGATGTTGTTTGTAAAAGACTTTTAAGATTATCTATTTCTGCAATCCGGTTATAAAATTCATCTTCACGAAGATTTTCTCTAGTCCCCCAGGGTATCATATTTACATCCTCACTATTATATAACATTAAATAATATATAAAATTATTCATCAAGAGAATAATTATTCACCATTAGAATAAGTATAAAAGTTATTCACTAAGAGAATAACTATTCATAACTTAAATAAAAATTAAAGTTATTCCAACAGAGAATATATTTTGAAGATCAATAAAAATTTGAGAACAGTGATTTTGCACAAAAACACATTAACACAAAAAACACTCTACTTTCAGCCAAAAAAATCAATGAAATAAACTCTCTTCAAAAACGATGAAAATAATAAAAAAAATAAGAGTTAAAAACTCTTAAAAATAAATTTACACAATTCCTTGTGCGTTCATTGCTTCAACAACTTTTTGGAATCCTGCAATGTTTGCTCCTGCTACATAGTTTTTATCCATTCCATATTCTTTAGCAGCAGCTGCAGCATTTGCAAAGATGTTTTCCATAATAGCTTGAAGTTTAGAGTCAACTTCTTCAAAGGTCCAGGATAATCTTTGTGAGTTTTGTGACATTTCTAAAGCGGAAGTAGCTACTCCACCAGCATTTGAAGCTTTACCTGGTGCGAATAATACATCATTTTCTTGTAAGTATTCGGTTGCTTCAATGGAAGTAGGCATATTTGCTCCTTCAGCTACAGCCAAAACACCATTTTTAACTAATGCTTTTGCATCATCCAATAATAATTCATTTTGGGTTGCGCATGGTAATGCGATGTCACATTTAATTGTCCATACACCTTTACCTTCGTGGTATTCTGCACTTTCTCTTGCTTCAGCATAAGCAGTTAATCTTTCTCTTCTAACTTCTTTTACTTCTTTTAATAATTCAACGTCGATTCCTTCAGGATCATAAATCCAACCGGTTGAATCGGAACAGGTTACAGGTTTACCACCTAATTGCTGTGCTTTTTCGATTGCATAAATAGCTACATTACCTGCACCTGATACTGCAATGGTTTTACCTGCAATATCAATATCGTTTGCTTTTAACATTGCATTGGTGAAGTATAATAATCCATATCCAGTAGCTTCAGTTCTTGCAAGAGATCCGCCGAAGGTTAATCCTTTACCGGTTAATACTCCTTCGTATAATCCTCTAATTCTTTTATATTGACCGAATAAGAATCCAATCTCACGACCACCTACACCAATATCTCCAGCAGGCACATCAGTATCTGCTCCGATGTATTTGCATAATTCGGTCATGAAACTTTGACAGAATGCCATGATTTCTCTGTCTGATTTTCCTTTAGGATCAAAGTCTGATCCTCCTTTTCCTCCACCGATTGGAAGTCCGGTTAATGAGTTTTTGAAGATTTGTTCAAATCCTAAAAATTTAATAATACCGAGGTTTACTGAAGGGTGGAAACGTAATCCTCCTTTGTATGGTCCAATAGCTGAATTGAATTGGACACGGTATCCTGTGTTTACTTGCACTTGTCCGTTGTCATCTACCCATGGGACACGGAATTTGAATTGTCTTTCAGGATTGGTTAATCTTTCAAGAAGTGCATTTTTCTTAAATTCTTCTTCATTTTCTTCAATAACAACCCTTAAGGATTCCAATACTTCGCGTACAGCTTGATGGAATTCTGGTTCGGAAGGGTTTTGTTCAATAATAGTTTCAATTACATCGTCTACGTATGACAAAATTATTCCTCCAATATTCATTATCAAATATTATTTTGATATGACAATTAATTTTTTGTACCTTCTTATATTTAATAGTTTTCAATTTTTTTAAAAAAAATCGAATATAATTAATTATATTAATAATTTTATTAGACAAATAAATATTAAATTTAAAAAAATTTATATAAAATTATAGAAGTTTTATTATAATAAGATACAATATTTAGTAAAAATAGTTATTTTATAAACAAAAATATAAAAAATCAAATAAAATATAAATAATAATATAAAATTCTGAAAAATAATAATCATTGTTTATAAAATTATTAATTAAATTAAACAAAATTGGGTGGAAGTATATGTCCGACTAGAAAAAAACACAAAACGGTGGAAGTATATGTCCGACTAGAAAAAAAACAAAAAAATTACACAAAAAAACCAAAAACAAAATAAAAAAAAGTAAAGGATTATAAAAATCCTAGTGTCCTACATAGTATCTTAAAATTGCCCCAATACCACCAAAAGCACGGTAAAGTTGCATTCCTTCTTCAGTTTCAGTAGAAATAAACTCAACAGACGTATTCATTTCTTCAGCCATTTCAACAAAATCATCAACTAAAAGCTCAGAAGAATCTTCTTTAAGCAATTCATTACAATTAGGACAACGTTCTTCAAGTGAATCTGCTTCAGATTGATTTTTAACAGTGATTCCTTTTTCAAAACCACAGCTTCCACATTTGAAAGTTTTACGCATTGAATCCAAATCTTCGGATAAGAGCAAAGTATCAACAGCACCAATAATCAAGTTGTTTCTAACTTCCTCTTCACCATAGGAATACAAACCATCATCTTTTCTAAGTTCACCCAAAAACTTTTGAATAACTTCTTTTTCATGGATAACATCCAATTCATTTAAAAGATCAGTTGATTTATTTATAACTTCACGAATACCAAATTCACCAGTGTAGGAAGTATCAACAGTTGCAATGATTTTATCCTTAATCTCATATTGGATATAATCCGCATCAACCAAATCATTTTTAGTAAAACCCGGTCCACCAATAACAACCGCTTTCAAATCATCTTTTAATGGTAAAAATTCATCATTGATACGCCTAGCAATACGTTTCAAGAATTCACGAGCTTCATCCTCAATTACACGGTCAAACCTTCTTTGTGATTGTCCCCCTGCCTTATGTTTTCCTGGAACACCACTGGTCAAATGACCGACAAGAGTAATTTTTTTACCTTTTAATGTTGCAATAGTAGCTTCTTTTCTGTCGACTACTGCCAAACCATAAGTGTCCCTTTCCTCAATCATGTATTCAAGAGGTTCTAAGAAAAATTCATTATTACATTTATACCAGTAAGTTGTAACCGGTTCAGGTGGCTCCAAAATATATTTTTCCATCTTTTCAGTACCAGGACCACCTTTAGGAATCATACCAACAAATAATACAATACCATTTTCCGGAGGTTGTTTGTATAAACGTATGCTTTGCAAAATAACCTCAATAGCTGACTGAACATTCTTTTTGGTTTGTTTACTCTTGATGTTAGCACTCTGCCCAAGTTCATCCCTCATATGTTTACCGACATCACTGAGCTGTTTGTCAGGAGGGATATATACTGAAACAAGTTCTGTACCTCTTCCTCTTTTTTGTGATAACTCTTTTAAAGTTTTTTTAAATTCATATAATTCTTTTGATGAGACTTCTGACATGATATCCCCCATAATAAAAATTAATATAATATATAAAATTATCTACTTACAAATATAAATAATTAATGAAAAATAAGCTATTTTTTACAATAATTTTTCTTTTCCATAATTATTAAATAATTCAATTTCCTCTTGAGGAATGCTTTCGATTTCAAGCAAATCCAAACCGGTTAATTTTTTAACATCATATGCCAGACACAAATAAGTATCTGGATATTCATTATGTCCTAGAATATTCCATATGATAGAATTATTGAAAACAAGCTCCAAATACCAGTCATATCCGTCCAATACAGGAGAATCATGATTTTTAGATTTATTTTGATAACTTTCAAAAATCCATTCATAGACACCGTACTTTTCTAAAAGATTATACAGAACTGTAAGGTCAATATCTTCCTTTTCATAATAACCAGTAATTTCCCGGTTTTCAACATCCACCATTACGCTAGGGTGTGGCGTATCATAAGGATAAACCTCATAATGGCCGAATTCAATTGAAGTGAGTTCCAGTCTATTATTTTTCTTATCATAAACCCCATCATGTTGTATATTGAAAAATAAATTTGTAACTATTTTTTCTAGATTGGATATATTCAAAACATCGAAATTAAATAAATTAAATAGCATTTCTCCAAATTCAATCCAATTTTCAGGAAAATTATTTTTTATACAATATTCCTGATAGTCTCCTGAAAAATAGAGATTAATGTTGCATGAATAGACATTTTCCAGTTTCTCAAAATATGAAAAGCTTTCGGATTCAAAATCATTAAAAAGCTTCAAATCAGCAAACTTCTTTTGAATATAATCTATTGATTTTTCGTCCAGATGATGAATCTTACTTGAAACTCTCTTTTTTAAATCATTTAAAATTGGAGACCAAGGATAACTGGCCAAATAATTAGTTTCAAAGAATCTGTCAGGATAAATCATTTCATTTATATTAAAATAAGCATTTCCACGAACTAAATCTATAATAAAACAATCATAATGCTTATTTAATTTTTTAAAATTGAATCTTTGGATAATCTCTATTTTTTCAAGCAAATTTTCACCGACACAGATTATTGATAATAATATTTGTAATGAATACTTTTAAATAATATTGATTAACTAATTTTAATTTAGTGATAATATGGTTATAAGAAGATGCCCTAAATGCCACACAACAAGTGACGACCAATATGGATTTTGTATAAAATGCGGATATGAATTTCCAGAATTAGAAGTTGATGCAAACACATGCCCATTATGCAATTATTCAAATCCTGAAGAGGCAGATTACTGTGTAAAATGCGGTAGCCCATTGATTTTTAAAAAACAGTTTGAACAGGAACAGTCACTCAATCCCATTATCATTCAAAGAAAAATATCTGAAGATGCCCAAAGAATTAATGCGCCACATACCAGCAGATTTTTAATTCTTTTAGGATACATCTTCTCAATTTTAGGTGGACTTTTAGGTCTAATTATTGCAATTTATCTTATAACAAGAAAAGATCCTGTCGCAAAAAAACACGGACGCATTCAGCTTGCAATATTCATATTCTATTTAGTGCTGATATTAATATTGATATTGACTGGCACGATAAATACCGATACATTAATGAACTATAGCCAAATGAATTTTGCTAATTTGACTAACGTGACCTTATAATCGGTAAATACATCACAATAGCCCCATCACCACCATCATAATAATTCGGAACTATCCTATCAACTTTAAAATTAAACTGCTTATAGAATTTATATGCACCACAGTTATTTTCATTAACTTCCAAATAGATATTTGCTATGTCAAACATCATTAAAACTTGAATAGCTTTGGATAATAAACGAGTTCCTGCCTTTAATCGCCTGTAATTCTTATCAACTGCAAGAGAAATAATGTGGCCCTGATTTTCATACTTAATCCAGAAAATTATATAGCCGATTACATAGCCGTCTTCTTCTGCAACCAAAAAACCAGTACCCATATCATATAATCCCTTAAATGTATTTATCCCATATGATTGACTAAATGACATGTTTTCAATTTCAAAAACTCTCTTTAAATCACTCGGCCTGAACTCACGTATTATCATCATATCAATAATATAACAAAGAAGTTATTTAAATATTATTAAGAAAAAAATATACATCTTTTTGTAACCAAAATTATTAAGAAAAATTTAATATTATAAATTACTTAAATATTAAAGATATATTATAAGAGTTGATTATATGTGGCAGAATTTCGCAGAATATATTTTATCACGATGTGAAAAAAATCCAACCAGAATATGTGAAATAGCTGTTGGAAAATTCACACAGGTTTTTGATTATTTAAATGAGCAGGAAAATGTTGAAATTATAAAAACAGACATTTCTCCAAACGATCCAAGTGTGATAAAAGACGACATTACTAATCCAAATTTGAAAATATATGAAAATTTAGATATAATCTATTCAATAAGGCCACCAAGCGAGTTGCAACCATATATAATTAATCTGGCATTAAAAACGGACACAAAACTAATCATTAAACCGTTATTTAATGAAGATATAAATGGAAAAAATGTAAAATTAAAATTAAAAAACTATAAAAAAGCAAGTTTTTATACATTGGGTGTCTAAATGACAAACGACATTTTATCAAAATATCAAACATCGAAAAATGGATTAAACGAAAGCGAAGTTCGAAAAAGACAAGAAAAATACGGTCCGAATAAACTCTTAGAACAAAAACCAAAAAGTCCTGTTTTTTATTTTTTGAACAGTTCGTGGATGTTTTAATAGCTCTTTTAATTATTGCAGCCATTGCTGCTTATGCTATTGGAGATGTTATAGATGCAGGAGTAATCATCTTAGCCATTTTATTAAATGTTATCATGGGATTTATACAGGAATATCGCTCCCAAAAAGCAGTAGAAATGCTTAAAACATTAATAACAAAACATGCAATAGTAAAAAGAGATGGTGAAATTAAAACAATCGATTCAGAAGAACTGACTATTGGAGACATAGTGCTTTTAGAGGAAGGAATTAAAGTACCTGCAGATTTAATTTTAATCGAATCAAATAATCTTATTGTTGATGAATCATCCCTGACAGGCGAATCAGAAGGCGTTAACAAAAACATTGGTGATGAAGCACACATGGATTCAAATATTTTATCCGGAAATGCTGTTGGCGTTGTCTCAAACATAGGTATGTCCACAAGCATTGGAAGGATTGCCGAAGTTGTCCAGCAGGAATCCAGCGAAACACCTCTTCAAAAGAAAGTTGACAGATTAGGAAAATCATTATCTGCAATTGCAATAATTGTATGTATTGTTGTTTTCTTTTTAGAGTTATTCAAGGGCGTTCCTCTGGTTCAGACATTCATGACTGCAGTTTCACTTGCAGTTGCAGCAATTCCCGAAGGATTGCCTGCCGTTTTAACATTGACCCTGGCTTTAGGAATGCAGCAGATGGCAAAATCAAATGCAATAGTTAAAAGACTGCTTTCTGTTGAAACTCTTGGATCATGTACAGTCATATGCAGTGATAAAACAGGTACATTAACAGAAAACAAAATGACAGTTACTGATTCATTTTATTATAATGAGGAAAAGACTGCATTTATTGGAACATTATGCAACAATGCACTGATTAAAGAGAATGAAACAATTGGAAACTCAACCGACATTGCAATTTTAAAACATTTCCAAGACAAAAAAATCAAAACTGAAAGATATGATAGAGTAAATGAAATTCCACTTGACCGTTCTCGTAAAATAATGACTACTGAATATACGTGCAGTGATGAAAATAATATTATTTTATCAAAAGGTGCTCCAGAAATAATAATATCCAAATGTAAATACATAGATAATAATGGAAGTACTAAAATAATCACACCTGAAATCAAGGAAACGCTATCTAAAAAAATTAATGAAATGACAGGCAATGCTTTAAGAGTAATAGGTTTTGCATATAAAATCAAAGATGAAAATCCGGATGAAGAAAACCTTACATTTACTGGCCTTGTTGGAATAATAGATCCTGCTAAAAAAAGTGCTGAAAAAGCAGTGAAAGACTGTAAAAAAGCAGGAATCAAAGTAGTGATGATAACAGGAGACCACAAAAAAACAGCAACTGCTATTGCAAAAAATCTCAAAATACTGACAACAGGCAAGGTCATAACAGGAGAAGAACTTGATTCAATGAATGATGAAGAATATTCCAAAATCGTAGAAGATATTCAGGTCTATGCAAGGGTAAAACCAACACAAAAAATGAGAATTGTTGAAACACTGAAAAACAAAGGAAACATAGTTTCAATGACTGGAGACGGTGTTAATGATGCCCCTGCACTTAAAAAAGCATCAATAGGAGTTTCAATGGGAAATGGTACAGATGTTGCTCATGAAGCATCAGATATGATAATAGAAGACAATGACTTTGCAACAATAGTCAAAGCAATAAAAGAAGGAAGAAAAATCTATGACAACATTAAAAGATTCGTAAAGTTTCAGGTATCCACAAATGTTGGTGCAATATTAACAATTATAGGTACATCAATCTTATCTCTCCCATTGCCGTTCAATCCAGCACAACTGTTATGGATTAATATAGTAATGGACGGACCTCCTGCACAGACATTAGGTCTTGAAGGTGCAGAAAAAGACATAATGGAAAGAAAACCAGAAACAGGAGATATTTTAAATAGAAATGTGCTGCTTAAAATATTCATATCAGGAATTGTTATGGCCATCGGAACAATTGGCGTTTTTATTCATGAATTGAATACATCAAACGACACTAAAGCAATGACTGTTGCATTTACATTATTTGTGGTTTATCAATTGTTTAATGCATATAACTGCAAGGCAAACTCTGAAAGCTCAAGTAAATACCTGTATTTGGGAATATCTCTTTCATTAATACTGCAAATTTTAATAATATATATTCCACAACTTCAAATTATATTTAAGACAACATCTATCGGATTAATAGATTGGATCATTATTATAATCGTTGCATTTACAATAATAATAACTGAAAAAGTAATGAATAAAGTGATACAATGAAAGATTTGAACATATTTATTTTGGGAGGAACCAAGGACTCAACTGAAATAATTAAACACTTGAAAAATAATTACAATACCCATATTTTAACTACCACAACAACAGAATATGGATCAAAATTAGCTGCGGAAGCGGGAAGCGATGATACAATATCAAGACCTCTCCTAAAAGATGAAATTATCAAAATCATAAACAATTCTGACTTTGATTTGCTGATAGATGCAACACACCCATTTGCAGAACACATTACAAAAACAAGCGTAAGCGTTTCAAAGATTTGCAATATCTCATACATCAGATTTGAAAGGCCATCACTAAACTTTGACAATATAGACACATCACATATAATTTATGCAAAATCCTTTGAAAATGCAGGACAGATAATATCTGAAGAAATACCCGAGGGAAATATCCTTCACTTTGCTGGCGCAAACACTATGGAAGATGTATTGAAAAATGTTTCAACAGAACGATTTTATCCACGAATTTTAAAAGTTCCAAAATCCATTGAAAAATGCGAAAAGCTGGGAATAAAAGAGGACCATATCATAGCTATGGAAGGTGCCGCCAGCTTAAAGGAAAACATGGATTTAATTGAAAAACATAATGCAAGTGTCATGATTACAAAGGAAAGCGGTGAAATAGGCGGAGTAATTGAAAAAATTGATGCTGCAAACAAGAAAGACATATCTCTAATCATGATTAAAAGACCATTCATCAAAGAATTGAATAAAAAAGACATTGTTTCTAATTTAGAAGAACTTGATGAAAAAATAGAAAAAATAATTAAAAGCGCCGAGACTGAGATTTGAACTCAGGAGGAGAAACTCCACGGGATTTCAAGTCCCGCGCCTTACCAGACTAGACTACCTCGGCCCACAAAACAAATGATATAAAAAAAATCTTATTTTTAAATTTGAAAAATTTATAATAACGCCGAGACTGGGATTTGAACCCAGGCGGAGAAACTCCACGGGATTTCAAGTCCCGCGCCTTACCAGGCTAGACTATCTCGGCTTTATGAATATAACAAGGAAATATTTAGAAAAGTCTAAATATTTATCCTTTAAGTTCAATTTCTATACTTACATTATCAGGAACATTAACTTTCATTACTTGTCTCATTGCACGTTCGTCAGCTCCAATACCGACTAAACGTTTGTGAATCCTAAGTTCCCATTTTTCCCAAGAAGCTTTTCCTTCACCATCTGGTGATTTTCTTGTAGGAACTACTAATTTTTTAGTAGGTAATGGAATAGGACCAGATAAATCCACACCAGTTCTTTCAGCAATGTTTTTAAGTTGGTCACAAACATATGCTAATTTTTCTGGATCGGTTCCTGTAAGCTTAATTCTTGCTTGATTCATTAATTATCCTCCAAAGTACAAAAAAAAGAAAAGATAGTGTTAAGTTAAAAACTTAAACACAAATTTTCACAAACTTATTGTTTTTCAGTAATTTCAATACATAAACCAGCTGCAACAGTTTGACCCATATCTCTGATAGCAAATCTACCCATTTGTGGGATTTCTTTTGCGTTTTCGAGACACATTGGTTTAGTAGGTTTGATTTTAACAATAGCTGCATTACCAGTTTTTAAGAAATCAGGGTTTTCTTCGTCAACAGCACCAGTAGCAGGGTTTAATTTTTGCATTAATTCTAAGAAAGTACATGCTACTTGGGAAGTGTGACAGTGGAATACAGGAGTGTATCCAACGGTGATTACACCAGGGTGTTGTAAAACAACAATTTGTGCTTTGAATTCTCTTGCAACAGTAGGAGCGGAATCAGTGTGTCCAGCTACGTCTCCTCTTCTGATATCGTTTTTACCGACACCTCTTACGTTAAATCCAATGTTGTCACCAGGTTCAGCAACATCAAATACTTCGTGGTGCATTTCGATAGATTTAACTTCTCCGGAAGCTCCAGCAGGTTGGAAGATAACGTTTTCACCTTTTTTCATGATACCGGTTTCAACTCTTCCTACAGGTACAGTACCTACACCAGTAATGGAGTAGACATCTTGAATAGGAATTCTTAAAGGTAAGTCGGTTGGTTTTTCAGGTGGAGTTAATTTGTCTAAAGCGTCAATTAATGCGTCACCTTTGTACCAAGGAGTGTTGGAACTTGCTTCTTTAATGTTGTCCCCTTCAAATGCAGATAATGGGATGAAAGGTACTTCAGCAGGGTTGAAACCTACGGTTTTGATTAAGTTTGATACTTCTTCTTTTAATTCATTGTATTTGTCTTCACTGTAATCAACTAAGTCGATTTTGTTAATAGCTACGATTAATTGGTTGATACCTAAAGTTTTGGATAAGAACACGTGTTCTTTAGTTTGTGGCATTACACCGTCGTCAGCTGCAACAACTAATACACCTGCGTCTGCTTGGGAAGCACCAGTGATCATGTTTTTAACGAAGTCTCTGTGTCCTGGGCAGTCTACTACAGTGTAGTCGTATTTTTTGGTGGAGAATTTTTGGTGAGCTAAATCGATAGTTACTCCTCTTTCTCTTTCTTCTCCTAATTTGTCCATAACAAATCTGAATTTGTTTTCTCCGTCATCTAATTGTTGTTCAGCGATTGCACCAGCTTTTAATAATAAGTGTCCAACTAAAGTGGATTTTCCGTGGTCAACGTGTCCAATAAATGCTAAGTTAAGATGTTCTTTTTCTTTTGCCATTATAATACCTCATTTTAAATTATATATTAACAAACATTAGTAAGCTTAAATGTTAGCTTAAATTTAATTTATATTTTAACATATAAATAGATAATGTTTTTTTCATGAATTTTTTATAAAAATATAAAAAATAAAAAATTAAAATTAAATTTTAAATTTATATGTCTCCTAAGTAGTGACTTGTAGGGAACGGTTCTGGAGATAAACCTTTTCTTTGTCTGATTTCTCTCACAATTTGGTTTTGCATTTCACGTGGGAGTGGTTCAAATCCTGCAATTTCAGTAGACCATAAACATCTACCTTCTGCTGCGGATCTGATGTCACCAGCAAAACCGAACATTTCTGCTACAGGAACTTTGGATTCGATTCTTGCCATGTCTCCTTCTTGACCCATGTCAACAATTTGACCTCTTCTGTTTTGGATTTCACGGGTACATGCTCCCATGTAATCATTAGGAGTGTCAATAACTACTTTTTGCATAGGTTCAAGTAAAGCAGGTTCTGCAAGAGTCATAGCACCTAAAATTGCGTTTCTGATTGCAGGTAATACTTGTGCAGGTCCTCTGTGAACTGCGTCTTCGTGAAGTTTTGCATCGTGGAGTTTGAATTTTAATCCCATGGAGATTTCTTCACCTAATGGACCACTTTCCAAAGTGGATTCAAATCCTTCGAGTAACAATTCTTTAACTTCATCCAAGTATTGAATACCACGAGTCATGTTAAGGAATAAGCTTCTGTTGTGGACAGACCAGACTCTTCTAGCTTCTTCTTTATCTAATCCGTATTCCATGAAGTCATTAGCTGCTTCTTTACCTTTAACTCTACCTTCTTTTATGTCACCATCTTGGATAGCGTCGTAAATAGCTGGTTCTAAAGGTTCGACAGTTATGTAGAATCTGTTATGTTTGTTTGGAGATTTACCTTCAACTTGTGGAGATAATTTTCTTACAGTTTCTCTGTATACAACAATAGGTTCGGAAGTAGTGATATCTACACCTTTTTCTCCAATTCTGTATCCGATAACTTCTAAGTGAAGTTCACCCATACCAGACACTAAGTGTTCACCAGTTTCTTCATTAATATCAATTTTAACAGTAGGATCTTCTTTACCAACTTGTCTTAATACTTCAATAAGTTTTGGTAAGTCTTTAGTATTTTTAGCTTCTACAGCAACAGTAACTACAGGTTCTGAAATGTGTTCTAAACCTTCAAACTCTTTAATTTTGTCTTCAGGTGAACAGAGAGTTTCCCCAGCGATTGCACCTTTTGCACCAGCAACATATACAATGTTACCTGCAGGTACTCTATCGGTGTTAACTCTTTCAGGACCGAAGTATACACCTACTTGTTGTACTCTGGATTTACCGTGAGAACCAACGAGATATACTTCTGTACCTTTTTCAATAGCTCCTCCATAAACCCTACCTGTTGCGATTTCACCAGCGTGCTTATCTACAGATACATTGGTAACCATTACAGCTAAAGGTCCGTCAGGAGAAGTTTCTACCATACATTGACCAGCAGGAGATTCGATGTCTCCATCCCATATGTTAGGTACTCTGTAAACTTGAGCTTCTTTAGGAGAAGGTAAGTGTTCTACTACCATACCTAATAATACGTCGGATAAAGGTACTTTTTGAGCTAATTCTTTTTCATTATCAGCATTACAGTAATCAATAATATCTTTAAAGTTGATTCCAGTTTCTTGCATGGTTGGAACATTGATAGCCCAGTTGTGGTATGCTGAACCGAAAGCTACACTACCGTCAGTGAAGTCTAATTTCCATTCTTCTTTTTTATCTTCAGGAGCCATGTTTTTGATTAACTTGTTAGCTTCCATGAAGATTTTCAAGAATCTGTTTTGTAATTCTTCAGGTTCTAATTTTAACTCGTTGATTAATCTGTCAACTTTGTTAATGAATAAAACAGGTTTTACGTTTTCTTTTAAAGCTTGTCTGAATACAGTTTCTGTTTGAGGCATGATACCTTCTACAGCACAAACAACAACTACTGCACCATCCACAGCTCTCATAGCACGAGTTACATCCCCACCAAAGTCAACGTGACCTGGAGTATCAATTAAGTTAATTAAGTATTCATTTTCTTTATAATCGTGTACCATAGATACGTTTGCTGCATCAATAGTAATACCACGAGCTTGTTCTTGCTCATCAAAATCTAAGAATCTTTGGTCACCAGCAAGTTCTTCAGAAATCATACCTGCACCTGCTAAGAGGTTATCAGATAAAGTGGTTTTACCGTGATCGATGTGAGCACAGATACCGATATTTCTGATTTGGTCAGGTTCATACATTAATTCTTTGATTTTTGCAATCATTTTGTCTCTTCTACTCAAAATAACCACCTAAAATATTATAAGATTAGTGTGCTGCTTTAGCAACTCTTTCTTTCTCTTCAGCTTTTTGTAAAGCAAAACTTCTTGAATCTTCTTCAGAAGCAAGAATTAATTCATCAGCCAAACATTCAGCAACAGATTTTTTGTTTTTGAATGATGATTGTAAAGTACCTCTAGTCAAGAAACCAAGGGATAAGTCAACTCTTCTTTGTGGAGAAATATCCACAGCCACTTGGTATCCGATACCACCGTATTTGATACGGGTAGTTTCTTCACGAGGTGCAGTATTTTCAACTGCAGTAACTAAAACTTGAACAGGATTCTTTTTAGTTCTTTTGTTGATAATTTCTAATGCTTCTTTTACAATGTTATAAGCTTTATTTTTCTTACCTGAGTTGAGGTGGGTTCTCATAACTTTGTTCATTAATCTTTCAACAATAGATACTTTTGATTTTGCGAATTGTCTTTTTACATGTCTACCTGAAGTGTGAGGTACAAGAGTTTCATCCAAACAAATGTATTTAATTAAACCTAAGTCCTCAACTTTTACTTCATCGAGATCCCATTTATCAAATAATTTACTCATAAAAATTACCTTCCTTATCTTACAGGTTTTTCAATTTTTCCACTTACCATTTCAGATAAAGCTACATTGTTAACTTTGGACACTTTCCAACGAACTCCAGGAATATCTCCCATGGATCTTCCGGATGGTCCTCCAATTCCTTCAATCATAACTTCATCGTGCTCATCGATAAAACCAATAGCTCCGTCACCTGGTGCGAAAGCAGTTAATTGTTTACCGTTTTTAATTAATTGAACACGTACACATTTACGAATAGCAGAGTTAGGTTGTTTTGCTTCTATCCCTACTTTTTCGATTACAATACCTCTAGCTTGAGGAGCTCCTTCAAGAGGGTCTGCTTTAACGTCTAATCTTAAAGCTTTCCTTTTGTAATCCACATCTTTCCACTTAAAATTTTGTCTATTTTTTTTAAGTTTTTTTGCAGCAAAAAGTCCTGGCATAATTTTTTCCTCTAAACATTTTTGTCAAAAAACATATCTAAGAATCCACCGCTGCGATTTATACTGTACACTAACAGTACAATCTAAATTCTAAGATATAAATTAGTAAATAATAATTAATAGATAAATAACAATTTTTATCTAAAACAAAGATATCTGAAAGTAAATTTTAAACATAGACAAAAAGCACACATAGTCATGTTTGTAATAAGTATCGATATCTTACAATTAAATATCTTTTTTAACCTTTATAAAGGTATGGTTTTTATCAATGAAAAAATAAAAAAAATAAATTTTCAAAAAATGAAATAAAAAAAATATATAAATAGCTTTAAAAAAAGCTATTTTAAAATAATATTGTCAATATTATGAAGTCTATTAGCTAATAATTTAGCTCTTTCAATGTTAATACCATTTTTACCAATAGCAATACGCTTATTAGTATTATCTGTTGCAACAGTAGCAATTTTTTCTCCAGATTTTCTAGTTGAAATTTTTACACTTTGTAATTCTGCCGGAGATAAAACATTTCTAATAAATTGAGCCGGATCTTCATTTAATTCAATGACTTCAACTCCTCTATCTACTGCCCTTTGAACTTTTGATACGGTACTTCCACGTTTGCCTATAGCTAATCCCATATCTCCTTGCTTAACAACGAAAGTAACCTTATTGTTATCATCATCGATAATGCAATCCTTAACCATTGCTCCAGTCATATTTTCAAACAGAGCAATGAATCTTATTTCATTTGCACCGAATTTAATAGACACGTAAATCTACCTCAAATCGTCTAATATAGTAGAATCTCCTGGATCGTTAACGATTAATGTAGCAACGGTAAAAGGTTTACCACAAACAGAACCTAAATCAACACTTGTTCCATCATAAATGTGACAAGGAATTTCTGAGAGTCTTGCATAATATTCAACATCTTCAATAATGTCTTTAGGAGCATTTTGAGCAACAACAACAAGTTGTCCTTTTCCTAATTTTAAAGATTGAATTGATTTTTCAGAGCCTAAAGTTACATCACCTGTATCAACAGCTACCCTGATTCCTCTATCTACGTCCATCATCTAGCCTCCTATTCATTTTTTGCCATTTTGACACCGATTGATCCGGTACCAAGAGGTATTGGTTGTCCAATAATAATATTTTCGATGATACCGGTTAAATCATCTACTTCACCACGAATACTTGCGTTAAGTAAATGTTTACCAGTTTCTTCAAAAGCTGCACGTGCTAAAACACTTGATTTTTCACCACTAATACCATGTCTACCAATAGATTTTACTTCACCCTCGGAAGTCATGATATCTGCAACTAACATAATATGTCTTACATCAACAGTAAGCCCTTGTTCTGAGAGAGTATTATTAGCCTCATTAATAATTGATTGACGAGCTGCTTCAATACCTAAAACATCTTCGATTTCACGAATACTGTTAGTTGTAGTTCTCCTAGCATCAATTCCATCAAAAGATAAAATTTCTTTAAGATTGGATCCTTCAGTGTGAATAACCCATTCTTCATCTTTACGAATAATGACTTTACCAATTTTTTTGACACCACTGATTTGTAAATCACGAACTTTATCTGCTAACAAACGGAGATTACGGATTCTGTGTCTGTCATCCCCATCCTGCTTAGGCTTGATTATTATGAGATTACCATTGATTTCTGGTTTCTCTTTTTTAAAGTCAGCTTCGATTTTTTGAATAATATCCTCTTTGACAAGTCTTCTTTCATCTATTTTTTTATCTGACAATGTAGCTTCAACTTGCATTTCAGCATAATTTAAGTTAAAATCATCAAGAATATCGTTAATAGTACTTTTTCCAATTTTATTTGCTAAAGTCTTAACAAATTCTTCATCATAACGTTTGTCTTCCTCAAAGTAAATATCCATTGTTGGAGTTGCAATGTCTTTTCTTGCATCAACAATCTCAATAAGTCTCGGAAGACCTAATGTTACGTTTAATTCAGTAACCCCTGCATAGTGAAAAGTACGCATAGTCATCTGAGTACCCGGTTCACCAACAGATTGTGCAGCTACTGTTCCAACAGCCTCTCCAGCTTCAACATGAGCTCGGTCATAGGCAGTTTTTAGCTTGTCAACAAGTTTATCTAATTCATCATCAGTTAAATCACGACGAGTATAAGCATTTGCTAAATCTTCAACATAACCTTTAGGGAATTCAATACCTTTATCGAATAGCACATTTAAAACTTTATCGATGACAGATATTTGGCCAATGACAGAGTCCAAATCTTCTTCGGAAAGTTGGTTAGTATTGAATTTGCTGAAAATATTTTTAATATAATAATAATCCAACAATTCAATATCATTTTCCTCTAAAGTTTGTGAAAATTCAACAAAATCCATATTAAATTGATTTAATAAATTACAAATTAAATTAATATTTTTTAATTTAGCGATTATTTCTTCAAATACTTCATCAGTAACATCTATTGAATCATAATCCACTAAAATATTTTTAATATCATAATTTTCTGGAATGCAAATATTACGCTCTTCCAAAGTATTTTGCACTTTTTCAATTAATTCATCCATATTTACACCCCTTATTTACCTACCTGAGATATTTCATTAGATTTTTCTTCTAATTTAATCTCTTCAATGAGTTTGTCTAAGTTTGCTGCTATACCAAAGTCACTTTTAGCCGGATCTACTCCATCGTCACCAAAGATTCTTTGAACAACATTACTTTGATTATCAGTTACAAGTCCGGATGGTTTTACCTGCAAGTCTTGAAGTGCGTTTACAAGTCTTCTTTGCATATAACCTGATTGTGCTGTACGAATCGCAGTATCTACAAGACCTTCTCTTCCCCCCATTGCGTGGAAGAAGAATTCAATTGGGTCAAGTCCAGATTTATAACTTGAATGTACAAATCCTTTCGCTTTTGCCCCTAATTCGTTTCTTTTGAAGTGAGGCAATGTTCTTTCAATGTAACCCCTGTGGATACGTCCACCCCTAACTGCCTGTTGACCTACACAGGAAGTAATCTGAGTCAAGTTCAACATGGATGCCCTAGCACCGGTACGTGCCATGACAACAGAGTGATTGTGTTCCATAGTCAAGTAATCTTCTGCAATTTCACCAGATTTATCCCTAGCTTCCCCGAGAACTTGCATGATTCTCATTTCCAAAGTTTCTTCTAAACTTCTACCCGGCAAAGCATCAAGAATACCTTCATTATATGCATCAATTAATCTATCTACTTTTTCTTCAGATTTTTGTAAATGCTCATTAATCCTTGCTTGAGCTTCTTCAGGAATTTCTTCATCGTTTAGACTGGTGGTGATACCAGTTACCATGATTCCACAGATAGCTAAGTCAGTTGATCTGTCTAAGAATTCTTTAGCTCTTCCAGGACCATATTCTTTAACTATTTTATCCAAAATTTGACCAGACATGGATCCATATGCTTTTTCATCGATTACTCCATGTTTTAAGATACCATTTTCAATCATAACATAAGCATCAATAGGACATAATTTATCATAATCGACAACTGATGGGTCAGGTGCCTCTCTTAAAATTTTGTCACATTGACCACATTTAGTACAAATTTCAGCTTTATAAGTTAAGTTTAAGTTATTTGGTAAGAGTAATGAGAATAACTCTTTACCAGTCCACTCATCACCATTATTTTTAATTATAAGTGAATCAGAGTTATCTTCAGCATCTGATGAATATTTAGCAGCGATTTCATCAGCAATACGTTTCTTTGCAATGTTTTTAATGGTTTCTTTTTCTTCATCATCCCATTTGTTTGCTTTGAGACGTTTAGCTATTTCATCTTCAGTTAAATCTAAAGTGTTAAGATAAACTTCCTTATCTGCTTTAGTTCCACGGACATTTTTAGTCTTTTTAGCAATTTCTCTTTCAATTTCCGGGCTTTCTTGAGATTCCGCTTTTAAAATCCATTTTTCCCCATCGTTTTGAGGTATTGGTAAATGTGATTTACGAACAATTTGCAATGCTTGTTCTTCAGTGAATTTCATTGTTTTTCTTGTTAACAGATATGCTCCAGAAATGTGGTCGTGAATTGCACCGATAATTGGTCCACCGAACCTTGGAGATAAAATGTGCTCTTGTACACGCATTAATGATTTTGCTTCTGCACGGGATTCATCAGTTTGGAAAACGTGCATGTTCATTTCGTCTCCATCGAAGTCTGCATTGTATGGAGGACATACACATAAGTTTAACCTGAAAGTTTTGTAAGGCAATACCCTTACTTCGTGTGCCATCATACTCATTCTGTGAAGAGAAGGTTGACGATTGAATAAAACCATATCTCCATCTTTCAAATGTCTTTCTACAATATCACCAGGTTTTAAATTCTCAAGGATAAATTCTTTTGTATCCTCATTGATTTTCCTTCTGTTTCCTGATTCGGTAATCATATAATTAGCACCAGGGTGTACATCAGGACCGTTTTCAATATATGTTTTGATTTCATCGATGTTCCAGTCATTTACATAAGCAGGTACGGTTACCTCTTTTGCAATCATTTCAGGAACACCAACTTCATTAATACTGATATTTGGATCAGGAGAAATTACAGTACGTGCTGAAAAGTTTACACGTTTACCAGAAAGGTTTGATCTGAATCTTCCTTCTTTTCCTTTTAACCTTTGAGTTAAGGTTTTTAATGGTCTGCCTGACCTATGTTTGGATGGTGGAACACCACTAGCCTCATTATCAAAGTAAGTGGTAACATGATATTGTAATAAATCCCATAAATCTTCAACAATTAATTGTGGAGCACCCGCTTCCATATTTTCAACTAATCTTTGATTAATACGTAAAATATCTACAAGCTTGTGAGTCAAGTCATCTTCTGAACGTTCACCAGTATCCAAAGTAATAGAAGGTCTAACAGTTACTGGAGGAACAGGTAAAACAGTTAAAACTAACCATTCAGGTCTAGCAACTTCAGGATTGATACCTAATACATATATATCTTCATCATTGATTCTTTCGAGCCTTTCCCTGATTTCAGAAGCGGTTAACTTATATTCACCTTGGCTGATAGTAGTAGGCTTATCCAAAACAATGGATTCCTGAACAAGATCTTGAATATATGCTTTGATATAATCTCTGATACGTCTTTTAAATTCGTTGCTGAATTTCTTATCAGATTTTAATTCTTGTTCTTCAACTAATTTAGCCCTTTCTTCTTCTAATTTTTCAACTTCTTCACTGCTAATATCTTCAGCAAGTTTTTTATCGATTTTTTCTATTTTTTTAGTGTATTCGTCATCGATATTTGCACGGATATTTTCTTTGATGGATTCAATATCCGCAGTATTTTTTGTTTCGATTATATCATAGCTTGCTTCGATATCTTCCAAAGATTGGTTTTTCCTACAATGAGGACAAAGCTGTTTTGGGTCGATGTACTTGAATGAATGTTTCTCTTCAGTTTCATCCCTTTCCATATATGCTTCAGCATAAAGTTGGTTCAAAATATTCAACAAAATATCCTGTCTATCTGCATCATCATACTCATCATCCTTTTCAGGATAGATTTCACTCATGATTTTATCAACAAGATCATTTTGTTTGTTTTCATTCATTTCAACTTTTTTAGCTTCATTTTGAATCTTTTTTAAGATATCCTCCAAGTTTTCTTTATGATTTACTGCATCAGCAAGTTTTTCCCTGTAGTCATCTAAAACATCCTCAGGCAAGAGAACACGACCACAGTGATTACAAGTAGAACGTAAAATCTTGTGAATAATATCTCCAAAACCAACATGAAGAACAGGTCTTGCAAGTTCAATACTACCAAAGTGTCCTTGACAATCCCCACCTCTGACACCACAAGTGTGACATCTTAAAGAAGGATCTAAAACACCTAAACGAGGATCCATTAAACCATTTTCAATTGGATAACCATCAGAGTCATAAGTATCTGGAGTTTCTACACGAACAACAGACATTTTACGAATATCTTCTGGAGACATTAATCCAAAGTTAATTCTTTCAATTTTTTTGATAAATTCTTTCAATGTACCGGCTCCTTCAAATTATGCTTTGTCTCCTAAAACTAATTTAGGGAAGATACATAAACTTTTAAGTTCGTCTAATAATAATTTAAATGCGTATGATATTTCGACTGGATAAGTTTCTACATCTCCACAAATAGGACAATATTTTTTATTTCTATTTTTATCTTCAACAGCTAACATTCCACAATTTTCACAAACAATTGCTTCATATTTATCGGATTCATCTAAAAGTCTTTCTTTTAAGGTTAAAGCAGCACCATGAGCAATAAGACAATCTCTTTCCATTTCTCCAAACCTTAAACCTCCTTCACGAGCCCTACCTTCAGTAGGCTGACGTGTAAGAACTTGTACTGGACCTCTAGAACGAGCATAAACTTTATCAGTTGTCATGTGGTGTAATTTTTGATAATATGCTACTCCAACGAAGATTTCAGCTTCAATTCTTTCACCAGTTACACCATTGTATAATGATTCACAACCTGCAGATTCAAATCCATGATTTAAAAGATGTTGTTTGATAGTTTTTTCAAGTTCTACATTGAATGGAGTACCGTCAACACGTTCTCCTTCAAGACAACCAGCTTTACCTGCAACCATCTCAAGCACCTGACCTACAGACATCCTTGAAGGAATAGCGTGTGGATTAACAATTAAATCCGGAACAACACCGAATTCTGTGAAAGGAACATCTTCAGGAGATAAGATTAAACCAATAACCCCTTTCTGACCGTGTCTTGATGCAAATTTATCACCAAATTCAGGTTGCCTGGTATCCCTTACCCTAATTTTAGCTAGTCTGGAACCTTCAATAGTTTCAGTTAATAAAACAGCATCAACAATACCTTTTTCACCATGACGTACAGTAACAGAAGTTTCTCTTCTTTTTTCTGCAGCACTGGCTAATTCATCAAATTCCCCTAAAAATCTTGGAGGTGAAGTTTTACCAATTAACACATCACCAGATTCAACATAGGATTCAGGATTTACAACACCAAATTCATCCAAGTGTCTGTATGCTTCTTCAGAGCGGTATCCTTTAATGTTTTTATCAGGAACTTCGAAATTATCCTCTTGACCACCAGGATATCTTTTTTCTGAAGTATCATAAGATCTGAAAAATGAAGATCTGCCTAATCCCCTTTCAAGAGAACCTTTGTTTATAACCATTGCATCCTCCATGTTATATCCTTCATAAGACATTAATGCAACAACAAAGTTTTGACCTGATGGTCTTAAATCATAGTTAGTTGAGTCAATGATACGTGTTTTTACGATAGGGGTTTGAGGATGATGCAATAAATGAGCCCTAGTGTCAGTACGGAATGCATAATTAGATACATATAAACCTAAAGCCTGTTTTGTCATACCTGCTTCCATAGTGTTCCTTGGAGAGGAATTATGGTCTGAAAATGGAATGATACCTGCACAAATTCCCAACATAGTAGCAGGGTCAATTTCCAAATGAGTATGTTCAGCATTTAATTCATTTAATCTCATAGCAATGTAAGAGTTTTCCTCTTCTTCCGCATCCAAATATTCAATTAAACCTTTTTCTATTAAGTCATCCCATTTTAACTTGCCGTTAGCAACTTTATTAAGATGATCTTCAGTGAGAAGAGGTTGACCTTCTTTAACAATGATTAAAGGCCTTCTAGCCCTACCTGGATCATTGAAGATATAAATCTCATTATTATCTTCATAATAAGTAATATTCATTTCATGAGAAATTTGACCATTTCTTCTTTTTTCTCTCATTTGTTGAGTAAACTCTTTAGGATTATCACAAGTTCCGAAAAGTTCACCATTTATGTAAATTTTTGTTTTAATAAATTGAGTAACTGGAGCTTCAACAACAACTTCATTATCAATAACTTCTTCGCTTAAAGCAATTTCCATTGATTCTGTATCTTCATTCATAGTGACATCCTCAGATTCTTCTTCAACTTCATTTGGAGATTCCATGTTTTCAAATACTTCATGGAATGCTTTGTTAAGTCTGGTATTTTTACCTAATTTTTTATGGGATTTGAAAAAGTTTTCAATGACCTCTTTGTGGAAATTGATTTCTGACATTTTCTCTTCATCGCCGCCATTATCCGGATGATGTTCTTTAACTAATTCTTCAAAGGCATCCCTAATTTTTTTACGAGTAACAATACTATCATATCCAAAAAATTTATAAGCATTAATTACATCTTTATCAGTATATTTAGTCAACATTTCACCTCCTTAAATCAATTCAACATCCATAGTTTCAATAATATCTTTTATTTCTTGTTCATCAGAACCTTCTGAAATATTACACATTAAAGCTAAATTCTTTACTAAACCACAATTTGGTCCCTCAGGAGTCTCATTCGGACAAATTTTACCAAATTGAGTTGGATGCAAATCTCTTGCTTCAAAGTGAGGTTGACTTCTTGTTAATGGTGATACAACACGTCTTAAATGAGAAAGTGTACCCATATAACTAGTCCTATCTAAAAGTTGGCTTACACCAGCTCTTCCACCAACCCAATTACCCGTAGCAATCGCATGTTTAATGTTTTCAGTTAAAACATCACTACGAACTGCCTGTTTAATAGAAAGCTCTTTTCCTCGGGAAATACTTCTTTCAAGTTGGTAACTCATATCTCTTGTTAAATTAGTGAAAGCAACTCTGAATAAATCTTCCATTAAATCTCCAGAAACTCTAAGTCTTTTATTAGTATAGTGGTCCTTATCGTGAGGTTCTCTTTGATCGTGAATGACTTCAAGCAACATTTCAGTCATTTCTGCTAAATAAGTAGCTTTATCTGCACGTTTTTCTTCACTATCCCCTAAATGAGGTAATAAATAACGATCAATTACTTCTTCAGCACGTTGAATACGATAATCCTCAGACATTTTAAAAGCAACACGGTTTCCAATATATTTAATAGCAGATGTAGTTAAATAATCATTCCTCTCTTCAATAGTTAATCCTTCCATTTCTTCAGGATCTATTTTGAGAGCTTCTTCAGATACTTTAATATCGTCTGCAATAATCATTTGGAAATTATTATTGGATTCTGAAATTTTTGTAATAATTTGTTCATCAGTGGACAAACCTAAAGCCCTTAATAAAATAACAAGTGGTATTTCACCAGGAACATAAGGGAAAGATACTCTTAAAAATGCTTTATTTTTACGTGGCTTCTTATATTCTAGAGTGATTCTAGCTCTAAAACCACTTCTAATTGAAGTTACAACAGCTTTAGCATGTCTATCTTCAATTTCTTTAACACGTTCAAGAATAACCTTATTAGGTGCAATTTCTTCCATAGTTACAACAGCCCTTTCAGAACCATTAACTATAAAGTAACCACCTAAATCCTGCGGATCTTCATTATGCTCTAACAACTCTTCAGCAGAAAGACCATTGAGATAGCAGTAATCAGATTTTAACATTACAGGCAATTCTCCAATGTAAACCTCTTCCAAAGGATTTTCTTCATCATCCTTATTTAATGCCATTTCAAGATACATATGTGCAGAATAGTTTAAATTTCTAAGTCTAGCATCTGTAGGATAAATATCACTGTTAGAACCATCTGCTTCACGAGTAAATGGTTTTTTAATTTTAACTTCTCCAGTTTTTACAGTATATTTAACCTTCTTTAATTCACCAGTCTCATCATCAGTCTCATCGTTTTCAATAACGATAGGTTCACTAATGTCAATAATTTTCTGAATTCTATTATTCACAAAATCATTGTATGATTTAATATGGTGATCAACTAAATCATATTTGTCAAAAAATGCATCAACTAACTTCCAGTTATTATCTGTCATTGACTTCCTCCAGCATTATATAAACAAAATAAAATAAATTAAACAATAAAAATAAATACAAATGAAAATATCATTTTTTAAATCATTATTCTTAATTTACTCCCAACTATCTAATTATAAGATAATTCATCTCAAACTAATTTATAATGAATTTCTAAAAAAACAAAAAATGCAGAAATTAAACAATATAAACTTACTCTAAAATTATATTAATTATCTAACCTTCAATAATAATTCTATATGAAATAAATTCACCAGCAGTTTTACTATTACGAGTAATCTTTAAAACATCCCCTGCAGAAATATTGTGACTTTTAGCAAGTTCTTTAACTACAGGATCATTAATTTTAATTTTTGGAAGGTCATTAATATCAAAATCAGAATTCTGTTGTAACAATTCTTTTTCAGATTCTGAAATAACTTCATGCTTTGGTACTAAATCATGTTGTTGAATATCTATTTTCAAATTTTTTCCTCCAGCTAGAAAAGTTAAATATAAAATTAGAACGGGCCCGACGGGAATTGAACCCGCGGCCGCTTGGTTAAAAGCCAAGCGCTCTGCCAGACTGAGCTACGGGCCCTAAAAAACATATAAAATTTAAGCGCCTTGGCCGGGATTTGAACCCGAGTCGCGGGCTCGACAGGCCCGCATGATAGCCCCTACACCACCAAGGCACAGAACTTAAATTTAGTGTACATAAGAATACACTATTAATTAATTATGAATGTCATCATATATAAATGTTTTGAAAAAATATAGTATTTTTAAAAAAATTCATATGACATTAACAAAATAATTGAAATCCCGCCTGCCGGACTTGAACCAGCAACATTTGGATCTACAGTCCAACGCTCTGCCAAATTGAGCTAAGGCGGGACAAGAATGGGACCGCCCGGATTTGAACCGGAGTCTCAGGCTCCCAAAGCCCAAAGGATCGACCAAGCTACCCTACGGTCCCAACAACATACAACATATTATAATATACATTTCATTCTATATAAAGTTATCTAATAATATATCTAAAAATGTAGAATGAGCCCCGGGCGGGAATTGAACCCGCGACCACCAGATTACAAGTCTGGCGCTCTACCAGGCTGAGCCACCGAGGCACAAATGTGAGTATTTAATGTAACATAACATTATTTATTAATTATTGTTTAAATACTTTTCGTAAAACAAACCAATTAAAGAAAAATTTTTAAATATAAGATAATTTATAATTAATAATCATGATAAATAATGAAAATGAAATTCTAAAAAAAATACCGGATACATTAAATAAATTTAAAACCACAACACCATTAACCCAATGTATCACGAACTTTGTTACTGTAAATGATTGTGCAAATGCAATTTTAGCATTAGGTGGATCTCCAATAATGGCAGACGACCCCCAAGAAGTAGAAGAAATTGTTAATATCGCAAATGCATTGGTAATAAATATTGGAACAGTAAGAAAAGAACAAATTGAAGCAATGAAATTAAGTTCTGCTCAAGCTAACAAAACCAATACCCCAATCACAATAGATCCAGTAGGAGTTGGAATAAGCAAAGTTAGAAATGACACAACATTAGACTTAATTGAAAACTATGATGTTGCTGCAATTCGTGGAAATATCACTGAAATAAAAACAATATCTAAATTAATCAATATTATTGATGATACAAATACTGCAAAGGGCGTAGATGTCTGTGATGATGACGTCATAACTGAAGAAAACTTAAAATTAAATGGTGAAATTATTGCTAAAACTGCTGAAAAGTTAAATACGGTAATCTTAGCAAGTGGACCAATAGATATATTAAGTGATGGAAAAACAACCATAGCAATTTATGGTGGAGATGAAATGATGCCACTAATAACAGGTAGTGGATGTATGTTATCATCACTTGTTGGAAGTTGTGCGGGTGCTGTTGACCCATTTAATGGAACTTTGCTTGCTATTCTTGCAATGAACAAAGCAGGTGAAAAGGCAAGAGCAAAAGTTGATGAAAATAATTTAGGAACCGGATCTTTTAGAACATTTTTAATTGATGCTTTATACCAAACAGATGCTGAAGAACTGGTAAACGAATCAAAAATCAGGATATTATGAATAATATAGACTTATCCCTTTATCTAGTAACCGATAATAGTGACGATGAAGAAAAATTTTTAAAAACAATAGAAGAAGCAATTAATGGTGGAGTTACTGTAGTCCAAATAAGAGAAAAAACTGCAGACACTTTAGATTTTTATAATTTAGCATTAAAAGTTAAAGAGATTACAACAAAATATAATGTTCCATTAATAATTAATGACCGTGTTGATGTGGCATTGGCTGTTGATGCTGATGGGGTTCATGTAGGCCAAAGCGACATGCCCTGTGACATTACACGCGAATTGATAGGTGAAAATAAAATATTAGGAGTATCCGCTGCAACCATTGATGAGGCAAAAAAAGCTGAAAAAGATGGTGCCGATTATATTGGAACCGGAGCAGTTTTTCCAACATCAACCAAAGATGATGCCCCAAGCATTACAAAAAAAGATTTAAAAAATATTGTGGATTCCATAAACATTCCTGTTGTAGCAATTGGTGGAATAAATATAGAAAATGCAAACGAATTAAAAAATACAGGGATTTCAGGATTATCTGTAGTTAGTGCAATAATGAGCGCAGACAATCCTAAAAAAGCTTCTGAAAAGCTATTAAATATTTTTAATAGCTAATCTTTACTTTTTTTTAAAGCTTCAACAGCAGCCAGTTCTTTACCAGCCAACATACTAATACAAGCTCCACCGCCACTACTTACATGACTCATTTGGTCTTCACAACCAAGACCTGCAGTAGCTGCAGCAATATGACCACCACCAATCAATGAAAAACCTTCAGAATTAGCAATAGCATTAATTAAATCTTCAGTACCCATTGCAAAGTTAGGGTCTTCAAATACACCTGCAGGACCATTTGCAAATATTGTTTTAGCTTTTCTTATTTCTCCAGCATAATAATTTATTGTTTTGACACCAATGTCGAAAATGGATTCATTAGGAATTTCTTCAAAGTCTATATCTACTCTTTCGCCATCCCTATCAACAGCAATATCAATAGGATACTTAACTTTATCACCAAATCTTTCAATTAATTCTTTGGACTTGGCAACCATATCCTCATATCCACGACTTGCAATAAAATCACGATTAACTTGTCCAATATCAACACCTGCTGCCCACATAACAATATTTGCTACAATACCTGTTGTCAATATTGAATCAGCAGTTCCATTGCTCAATACATTTTCCATAACATCAATGGAATCATCAGGTTTCATTCCACCAAGCAAAAATACACATGGGTGTTGTACATTATCTAATGCATCCTGAATTACTGTCAATTCTTTTTCCATGACACGACCTGCGGCAGATGGTGTATTAACTGTAAAACCAACCAAAGATGCTTGTGAACGGTGTGCTGCTGCAAATGCATCATTGACAAAATAATCAATCAATGGAGATAATTCCCTTACCAAAATAGTTTTGGATTGTTCTTCAGGGCTCCTTGAAAGTGATTCTTCAGAAAAAAACCTTACATTTTCAAGTAAAAGAATATCATGTGCTTTTAAATTCTTAATAGCTTCTTTGGCGGAAGCTGAAAATATAGAATCAACATAATTAACTCTCAAATTCAAAATATCTGCTAAAGCATCAGCATGTTGAGACAATGTAGTGAAATCCTTTTTACCAGGACGACTTTGGTGAGCAAGAATTACTACACGAGCTCCCTTATTAGACAATTCTCTTATAGTTTGTGCATGTAATTTCAATCTTGTATCATCTAAAATAATTCCAGAACTTGGATCTACTGGAGAATTTACATCAATACGTACAAGAACAGTTTTATCTTCAATGTCAAAATCATCTATTGTATTAAATTTCCCAGACATACTCCCACTCATTTATATTTTACTTACGAGGTCTAATAAAGCATCTTTTGGACTTTCAGCCTTTATAATTCCAGAAGCAAGCAATACCCCATCAGCACCTAAATCCATAGCTGCTTTCATATCATCACCATTAGTGATTCCTGCACCACATAAAACTTTAACATCTTTATTAATAGATTTTACACCATTAACGCTATCTTCTACAACTTCAGGCTGTGCTTGTGAAACAGGAATACCAGTACCAATAAGTTCTGGTGGTTCAACAGCAACTGCATCAGGATTTAAACTTGCAACAGCTTTACTGGTTGCAATATTATTGGTACAAACACATGATTCAATTTCATGCTGTTTGCATAATCGAATAACTTCATCAATGCCTGCAAGTTGCATTCTTTTTTCAGAATGATTGATTAAAGAACCTGAAACTCCAGCTTCAACCAAAGTTTCAATTAAGTTACCTCCAGTATGTCCACCAGGAGTAATTGAATCAATATGTTGAGCGAAAATAGGTAAAGATGTTTCTTCAGAAATTCTATAAATATCTGCAGCTTGAGGAACAGCAACCATTGGGATTCCAGACTCTGCAGAAGCACTCTCTAAATCACGTGCGAGATTTAAAGCATTCAATCCACTTGATTCTAAATAAGTTTTATAATTTAATATCACTATTGGTGTATTCATAATATCCCCATATACTAACTTATTACTATATATGTTTGAATAACATTATTAAAAAGACTTATGATTAGAAATTCTTGTGAATATGTGGACTATCTTAAAAAAAAATATCAGTTGATTAATTGATTTTATTCACATGAAACCTAAAAATTGCTTTTTAATATATATGTAAATAATTCTGGTCAAAAATGGATTTGAATGAAATTAATTTAAATTAATTCATTGAATCAATAATGTAAATACCAAAAAATCATTAAATTTTAAAAATAGCCTAAAATACTAATACTAAAAAAACTAAAAATAATTGTGATTTTATGTCATTTAATACAAGTCAACAAGAAAAATTAGAAAAAAGTGGATACCGATTCGTAGGAACTCATGGTCATGCAGCAGTTAAAACCTGCCATTGGACTCGCCAAAGTATTGTAGATAAAGGAGTTTGCTATAAAGAAAAATTCTATGGAATTGAGTCACATAGATGTTTGCAGATGTCACCTGCTGTTCCTAATTGCCAGCAAGAATGCGAGTTTTGTTGGAGAGACTTAACCTACACTCAGACAGAATGGGAAGATGACGAATATGATGATCCAAAAACAATAGTTGATGGAGCAATTGAAGCACAAAATAATTTATTGTGCGGATATTATGGGAATGACAAAGCAAATTCAAAAAAACTTGAAGAAATAAAAAAACCAACCAATGCTGCAATTTCACTGGCTGGTGAACCTACACTTTATCCTAAAATTGATGAGTTAATTGGTGAATTTAACAAAAGAGATTTTACAACATTTGTAGTGAGTAACGGTCAATGTGTTGATAGATTAAGAAATCTGGAAAATGATCCGTACCAATTATATCTCTCCTTGGATGCACCTACAAGTAAAATTTATGATGCTGTCTGTAGACCTAGAATAAGTAATGCTTGGGACAATTTAAATGAATCACTTGAAACACTTTCAAGTTTTAACTCACGTACATGTATAAGAAATACATGTGTTAAGGGAAGAAATATGGTTAATCCTGAAAAATATGCACAATTAATTGATAAGGCAAATCCGGATTTTGTTGAAGTGAAAGCATATATGTGTGTTGGTTCATCACGTCAAAGACTAACATTAGATAACATGCCGACATTTGATGAAGTAAAAGACTTCGCTCAAAAAATTGGAGATAACTGCGGTAGAGAAATATCTAATGAATCAGAAGTCAGTCGTGTTGTACTTTTAGAATAAATACATCTATTTTAAAAAAATTAAGGATTAACTGCCTCATCAGCAGCACCCATCGTAACCTTGATGCTATCGGAAAAATTAATTTCTGAAATTTTTTTAGATGACTCTGATTTTCCAATGTAATATGCCTGAGCAAAATTCATAGTAACAAAAATAACATCTTTAAAATCTAAAATAAATTCTTTTTCAGGTATTTTATTTAAAATATCAATTAATTCATTAGCTATATCATTTGATTCCAAATGTGTGCCAAATTCTGCACCAATATTAATAAGCATTATTTCACCTCTTATATAATATATAGTTCATTATTTATTAATTATTTCAAATATTTCATCATATTGAACTTGTCCATATCACATTTATATTTCTATAAAATAACATTCAAATGACCTTTACAATTATAGTATTTGAATTTTTAAGTTCTATCAAAATACTTTCAGCCATTTTATAATTACTTTCCATTAATAAGTTTCTAATCCTGAATTCAACTTCATGAGGATGCATGAACCACTTATTTTTTATATAATATATTATTATAAAATTTATAAAATTTTTTCAATGCCGTCAACCTAATTTTTTCTAATTTGTCTTATTTTAGTTATTATTAATATATTATTAATTTATTGTCTTTATATGGTGTTTATTTTTTTTTATTTTTAAAATAAGTTTGTTTTTAACTAGTATACTTCATTTAAATGAATATTTATGCTCCATTATTATTTAAACTTTACTATTAAAATCCGATTTAATCAAAGGGCCTTTTATTTTGCTCGTACTATCATGTAATCATGTTGATTTTCAATCGAGTGATATTCATGAATTTGTTAATTTATAGTATAGTAATTTGATTTTAAAAACAGTATTGAAGCACTATGGATAGTTTTATTAAGGATTGAGGGTATATTATATATTATGCGAGAAAATAACAAACCCTCAATACTATATTGGGGTAACAAATTAATTAATCTTTCTATTTTTTGCGAAAAAATAGAATTTTTGAAAGTTGCTGTAAAATGTTTAAAAAATGAAATAAACAGTATTTTTAATGTTTTTTCATCCCAGTATGGTGTTGTGATGCTTCATGTTTTCTTATTTTAAATCAGCAATTGATAATATTGTAAAACCAGCATCATTCTTTGTAATTGATGAAAAAAGATTTACAAGAGATAGTAAATTTTCATTCAAAGATTATGTGACTTTCTTTTGCGTAAACAAAGGCACTTCCAATCAAGCAGATCTTGAAGATTTCATCGAAGATGATTTCACCAACAATCTAGAAACAATAACAAGACAAGCACTATCCAAACAAAGAGTATTCATAAATCCACTAGTATTTAAAGAAATAAGTAAAGAATATTTACGTTTAATTGGTTATAATAGAAATAATCACTTTTTTAAGGAATACAAAGGTTTTCGTTTGTATGGTGGTGACGGATCTGATTTTGAAATTCCTGATTTTGAAGAAGTGCGAAGAGATTTTGGAATCAAAGACACACCAAAATACAGAAAACCTGCAATAGCCAAATTTTCATCAATAATGGACTTATTAAACGGATTTATACTCGATGGAATCATAGGAAACTACAAACAAGCAGAATTACCACTCATGCACCAAAATCTTGACAACATTCAAGACTTAATAATCCCAGAAAAATCAATTTTCATATTTGACAGAGGATACAATGCCATGGAACTATACGCACACATAATGTCCATAAATAGTTATTTTATAGTCAGATTAAAGGATAAAAGCTACATAGACGAACGGTACACAATTAAAGAAAACGACTCCGAAATCAAAATCAAACTAACCAAAGACAGAATAAAAAAATTCCACAACCCCTCATTAAAAGAAGAATATGGAAAAGAAGAACATCTAAATCTAAGAATACTAACCATTGAACTAGATAATGGAAAAACAGAAACATTATTAACAAACATTTTCAATAAAGAGTTCCAAATCGAAGATTTTAAAGAACTCTATAATTTACGCTGGGGAATCGAAACCAACTACAATACAATGAAAAACAGACTAAACATCGAAAATTACAGCGGCAAAAAAAGAATAACAATAGAACAAGACATATATTCAAAATTCCTAAAATATAACGTCTTTCAACATTACGAAAACTACTTCAACCTACTAATAAACAGAACGCAACGACAAAAAGGAAAACTTGGACTCTTCAAGGTAAATCAAGCACACTTAATTCGAAAATTAAAAAAATATTTGCCTATAATGATTTTAAACCCAACACCAGAAATAATACGAACTTACACAAAAAATCTGATAATTTCCTGCACGAAATCCCCAAACAAATCCACGAAAAAACAGACAACAAAAAGAAACCCTAAAAAACAGAGAAAATTCAATCTGAACTACAGACCAACATAAAAGGAAAAAAATATGAAATTAAAAATTAGGTTGACGGCATTGAAAATTTTTTAATAAGATATATGATAATTAATCAATTTATATCAAAAGTTGAATGAATGTTAAAATTAAAATTTTACAAAGATCACCGCATTATATTAAGAAACTGATAATGAAATACAATTTTTAAGCATTTAATTAATTTTTTATTTTACAAAAAAATAGAATTAAGGTTTTATTAAAAAAAGATTTATATAATTTAATCTAAATAGTATTATTAGTAAAAATATTTTACTCATTATTAAATTAATCAATTAATTCATTAAACTATAGGAATGTGAATTAAATGAAGAGAACTAAAAAACTAATTATAGCTATCCTTATTGTTATCCTTATAGGTCTACTAACAATAATTGCTGGCGCATTATTTGTTGGACCAAGTTTAACTGAAGAAAGCAAAAATGTACTTGTTTTAGCATCAGATAAAGGAGAACAACCAAATGGTGCAGTAGATATGGCATTTATGGTTCATTTAGAAAATGGTACTATTGCTAATTATACACCAATATATCCAGGAGGTATGACACACCCTTCACAATCAGAACCTGCGGGAACAGGGGTTGGTGGAAGAATGCTTCTACACGACTGTCTTTGGGATGGTGTGAAACCAGGTATGAAGTATGCTAGTGAAATTGTGGAATATAATACAAAAATGCATGCTGATGCAGTAGTTATTGTTTATACTGATGGAATAGATGCAATCATTAAGTCTATTAGTCCACTTAAAGTGGATGGTGTTGAAACTAACCTAAGTGCAGAAGATATTATTCGTGAAAACGATGCATATAACGGATATCCGGGTAACGGCAATGTTCAAGGAAACATGTCTAGAGGAGATGCAGTAATGGTTCTTGTTAAAGCACTTGCAGAAGCAGCTAAAGATCCTACTAAGAAAAATACAATGGTTCAAACTGCTTTAGACCAATATTCTAAAGGTAATATTATAATGACCCCAGAAGGATCATTTACAAGAATGCTTGCCACAAAAGGATTTGAAAATTTAGCGAATTGATGTCTTTAAAGAATAATTTCTTTAAAGAACTTTTTTATTTTAAAAACTTTTTTATAAAATTTATATATGTGATGGATTAATTAAAAAATTAGTCGCATGCTTTTTTTGCAATATTTTGACCAATTTCAAATGCGAATTGTAAATCTTGAGGAAATTGAGTTTCACGAATATGTCTTCTTTCTTTTTCATCAAAAATATCAGAAACATATCTTGAATAATCTTTAAATTGATAAGTTTCATGAACATAGAGATGTTCAGGTTTTGTAAAAATTCTTTCTAAAGTACTTTCATATTTATCAAAGAGTTCATGATAGCCCATCCTATAAGAAGCTTCATCATTAACATTCATTGTATAAATACATGCCAAAGGCATTCTTTTGTGATTAACTGTTTCAACATTACTGTACACTAGAAAAGGAAACATGAACCTTTCCAAAAAGCATCTCATATTCCCAGTCAAATCACCAAAATAAACTGGTGAGCCTAAAATTACACCATCTGATTGTGTAACCTCATTTAATATAGGTTTAAAATCATCATTATAGACACAACGTCCATAATGACGACCATTTATTCTTTTACAAGCAAAACAACTTTTGCAACCATTAAACGGAATATCATATAAATCTATTCTTTCAACTTCGGCCTCTGGAAGAATAGATTTAATTCCTTCTAAGGATTTATCCAGTAATTGTGCTGTATTAAAAGTTTTTCTAGGACTGCCGTTTATAGCAAAAAATTTCATTCTTTAGCCTTTAGTTCATTGCACAAATCAACTGCCTTTTTAGCAGCATTTTCCATTGAAATTTCGTATGGAATTCCTGCTTCCTCAAGAAGTTTTTGGCCTTCTTCTTCATTAGTTCCTGTTAATCTGATAACTATATGCACTTCCCTATCTGCTTGTTTTAATGCATTGATGACACCGCGTGCAACATCATCCGCTTTGGTAATACCACCTAAAACATTTAAGAATACCACTTTAACAGGATCATAATTTAATACAATATTTAATGCCTGATTAATAACATGTTCGGAAGCTCCACCACCGATATCTAAAAAGGTTGCCGGTTCTCCACCATTAAGCTTAATCATGTCCATAGCAGTTAGTGTTAAACCTGCACCATTACCAATTACAGCAATGTCTCCATCCAATTTAACGAAGTCAACTGCTTTTTTCTTATAATGCAACATGTTAACTAAATCCTGATGTCTGTATAAAGCATCATTTTCAACTTCCAATTTAGCATCAGCAGCGATTAAGCCATCAGGAGTCAATACTAACGGATTGATTTCAGCAATTTCACAGTCATATTTGTCAAAGACATTATATAGTTTCCAAATTACGTCACCCATAGGACCTATCAATTCAGAAGGAACTTCCATTTTACGTGCAATTTCACGAGCTTCATATGGCAAGAAATCAATTAAAGGCTGTGGATAATATTTAATGATTTTTTCAGGATTTGTTTTTGCAAGATTTTCAATTTCAACTCCACCCTCCTTACTTACCATAATAAGTGGTCTTCTTTCAGACCGGTCTATTGAGATACTTAAGAAATATTCCTGTTGAATATCAGCTTTTTCTTCAATTAATAAATGCTTTACTTTTTCGCCTTTTATTTCCATTCCTAAAATTTCATCAGCAACTTTTAAAGCTTCACCAGGATTATCTGCAAATTTTACACCACCAGCTTTACCTCTACCACCAGTTAAAACCTGTGCCTTTAACACAACTGGTACTCCCATTTCTGAGCATATTGCTACAGCTTCTTCGGGAGAGTATGCTACATGTCCTTCAAGAATTTTAATTCCTTCCTTATTGAATACCTTTTTTGCTACATTTTCGAAAAACTTCATTTTAACACCTAATTAAACTAAATTATATCCTGCCTCAAAAGCCTTAATATTTTTTTCTTCGGTTCCTGCGGGAACACTATCTTTAATTGCTTCAACAGCAGCATTTTCAGATATAATACCTGTAATTTTTGTAATTGCTCCCACCATAACAATATTAGCAACGATTTTAAGGCCGATTTCGTCATTTGCTGTTTTTGTTGCGGGAGCCTCATAAACTTTAATGTTATGTTGGTCTATGAAATCACGTACATCTTCCACATCAGTGGTGCCTGGATCAACAATTAAAGTACCGTCATCCTTTAAATCAACAATATATTTGATTAAAGCCTCATTAGACATTGCTACCAATATATCTGGACTTTGTACTTTTGGATAATCGATTTCATCATCACTGACAACGACTTCACATTTTGAAGCTCCTCCACGAGCTTCAGGACCATAAGATTGAGTTTGAACAGCTTCATTTTCATCAAAGATACTTGCAGCCTTACCCAAAATAATTCCTGCAAGAATTACTCCCTGACCTCCAAATCCACCTATTCTTATTTCAGTTCTCATTATAATTCCTCTTCATATGCTGAATTGATTAAAGTTTTTTTACCAAATTTCTCTTCACTGATTCTTTCAATATTTTGTGTAAACTCCTCTCTTTGGGAATTAGCAAATTCACCAACAACTATTTTTCCTTCCAAGTCTTTTTTCCTCATCCTATCAGCAGAGGATTTGAATACAGTATTCATTTTTAAAGTTACAGCCATAGCTGTTGGAGTTCTAAGTTTATTTTTACGACCATAATAAGTTGGACATTGAGTTACAACTTCAATGAATGAAAAACCAGGATTTTTTAAACCGTCCTTAATAGCTGTAACCAAACTTTCAATTTGAATTGTAGTCCATCTTGCAGAGTAGGTAGCACCTGCAGCAGCTACAAGTTCAGCCAAATTGAATGGAGTATCCATATTTCCATATGGTGCAGTAGTTCCGAAACTACCTTTAGGAGAAGTAGGGCTGATTTGACCCCCAGTCATACCATAAATATTATTGTTAATACATATTACGGTTAAATTAATGTTTCTTCTTGCGGCATGGATTAAATGATTACCTCCAATAGATGCACAGTCACCATCACCAGTGAATACAACAACATCCAAATCCTTATTGGCAGTTTTCAAACCGGTTGCAAAGCTTAAAGCTCTACCGTGAGTAGTGTGCAATGAATCACAATTCATATAACCCGGAATTCTTGATGAACATCCGATACCTGAAACCATTGCAATATTATCAAAGTCCATTTCTGCTTTTTCCATACCTTGAAGGAAAGCATTCATGATAGTTCCATTTCCACATCCCGGACAGAATATGTGAGGCAATCTGTCTTCTCTCATATATGGAGTAAATTTATTTTCTTTAGACATTTAATTTCCCCCTATTTCATTTATTTTAGATAATATTTCATCTGGAGTAGGCATCAAACCGCCAACTTGACCCATAAGATAAACATCAGCATCTCTTCTCAATACGCGGTCGACTTCATAAAACATTTGACCTAAGTTCAATTCAACGACCATGACTTTAGATGCATTTTTAGTCAATTCTTTTACCTGTTCTTCTGGGAAAGGCCATGGAGTATCCAATTTGACATAACCTACTTTTTTGCCTTCTGCTCTTGCTTTTTCAACAGCTTCTGAAGCGGACCTTACTGGAGCACCATAGGATACAATAACAAAGTCTGCATCTTCACAGTATTTGGATTGTACTGAACAGATTTTATCCCTGTTATTCAATACCTTATCACATAACCTTTGAACTAAAGCATCATGAGTTTCAGGATCATTAGTATCAGGATAACCTCTTTCATCGTGAGTTAATCCAGTTACGTGGATATTAAAGCCTTCACCGAATGCAGGCATTGGATTTGTTCCATTTTCAACATTTCTGAATGGCAAAAAGTTTTCCTTATCTTCAGGCATTTGCCTTGCGACAATTTCAATATCATCTTCAACAGTTATCTTTTCTCTCATGTGCCCAATGATTTCATCAGCCATTACAAACACAGGAGTTCTATACTGTTCAGCCAGGTTAAATGCTTTAATTGTAAAATCAAAGAATTCCTGAACACTGGAAGGTGATAACGCAATCGGTTCATAGTCTCCATGAGAACCCCAGCGGGCCTGCATCATATCACCCTGTGCGGCCATGGTTGGCTGACCGGTTGAAGGTGAACCTCTTTGAACATCAACAATGACAATAGGAGTTTCAGAAATGAATGCATATCCGATGTTTTCCTGCATTAAAGATAAACCCGGACCTGATGTTGCAGTCATTGATTTAGTTCCACCCCAGGAACCACCAATAATTGCTCCGGCTGATGCTATTTCATCTTCCATTTGAACAAATGATCCCCCTACTTTCGGAAGTTCACGAGATAAGGTTTCTGCAACTTCAGTGGATGGAGTAATAGGATAACCTGCAAAAAATCTACAACCTGCTTTTAGTGCACCTTTTGCACAAGCCTCATTTCCTTGAATAAAAAATTCTTCTGACATTTTAACACCTATTTCTTCCCGTTTGAAAATTTAGGATTGAATGAATTATCTTCTTTTCCAACCCACCAATTTTTATTAATATCAACTGTAATAGCTTGATCAGGACATATTACTTCACAAACTCCACAGCTAGTACATCTATCTTCAAAATTTACATAAGGAAGTAGTACTCCCTTCTTATTTGCTTCTGAAGATATTGCATATACGTTTTTATAACACATAAATAAGCAAAGGTGACAACCTTTACATAAATCCTCATTAATTATAATCAAATTTACAATCTCCTAAACAAATCATTAAATTATAATGTATAATATATTTGTGTTCAAACCTTTAAATAACTTATTGAAATTTTAATATTTAAATGAAATAAGAAATTTTAAAATAAATTAAAAACCATAAAAGAAATTATGAAAAAAATTACTACACCTGTCAGTGAAGAAGAAATACTTTCTCTTGATGTTGGCGACCAGATTTCCATTTCAGGCATTATGTACACTGGCCGTGACGCCGCACTGCCCCAACTTGTTGAATTAATCATACAAGACAAACTAAATTTTAATATAGAAGGGTCCGCCATAATGCATACTGCAGTCAGCAATGCAGGAATAGCTCCAACAACAAGTAACAAAGAGGAAATCGAATCAACGATTCCGTTTTTAAGTAAAAATGGAGTGAAAATACATATTGGAAAGGGAATGCTTCATGAGGAAACAATCAAATCATTAAAGGAAAATAATTCTATTTTTGTTATAACACCACCAGTAGCTGCATTATTGACTAGCAAAGTTATTGAAAAGGAATGCATTCTATTTGAAAATGAAGGAATGGAAGCTTTTTATAGGTTAAAAGTAGATAATATTCCCGGAATTGTTGCAGTAAGCAATGGTAAAAGTATTTAAAAAAAAGTAAAAAATTAAGAAGAAAGATTATTCTTCATCTTCTTCATCATCAGATTCTTCTCTTTTTTCGAAAGCATCTACGAAGTTTACTTTAGTAACTTCTTCAATGTTTTCCCAGATGTCTTTAGCTATTCTGAATCTTGCGAATGTAATGTCCATGTAGGATTGTTGATCGAATTTAGCCATTTCATCTAATTGAATGTCTACAACACCATCTTCAATGGAGATTTCAGTTTTTTCTAAGTCCACATTAGGATTGGAATAGTGTAACTCAATCATACTTTTGATTTTTTCTTCGTTGTCTTCGATGATTTCAGTTACTTCAACATCATAAATTAAGTCTTTTCCTGCTAATGGGTGGTTGAAATCAACTTTTACTCTTCCGCCGTTAACGGTTAAGATTCTACCTTCCCCACCTTCAGCCTGAATTCTCATACCTGGATATGGAGTCATGCCTTGTTTTTTGAATTCTTTCATAGGGATTAATTGTATTGCTTTAGGGTCACGTGGACCGAATCCATTGTCGCTGTCTACTTCAACAGTTTTACGTTCTCCTGCTTCAAGACCAACAATTTCTTTTTCAATAGCAGGTAATAAGTGGTTTCCTCCAACTACAATTGGGATTGGTTTGTAAGTTTTGTTTTCATCAAAAATTTCAGCTTCTTGAGCTATTTCATCATAAGTAGTATCAAATACTTCATCATTTTCTTTTATTTTACCAGTAAAATTTACACGAACAAAGTCGCCGTCTTTAATTGCCATAAATAATAACGCTCCTATAAATAATTAATAAACATTATAACATTAATAACTATATTTATACTACTTATTAAAGTTTTGTTTTGAAAAACTTATCAAATGCTCTCACAATATTTTTATAAATAAATAAAAAATAAAATATTATTATGCAAAGACGAGGAGCAGTCAATTTACCACTACATGGAGGGCATCCGCCAAGATGGCTATTTTCAAGAATGGTTGAGTTATCCGGAGCATTGACATCAGTCATTATTGAAGAATATAGCTTAAATGAATTTATTAGAAGAATATCCAATCCATACTGGTTTCAAGCATTCTCCTGTGTTTTAGGCTTTGACTGGCATTCCTCCGGAACAACCACCACCACAATGGGTGCTCTAAAAGAATCATTATCTCCCGAAGAGCATGGAATATATCTAAGTGGAGGAAAAGGTGCAAAATCTAGAAAAACCCCCGATGGAATTGCACATGCAGGAGAAATATTCAACTTGAAAACAAAAACAACTGAAAAATTAATTGAAACCAGCAAACTATCTGCAAAAATAGATAATTCATGCATTCAGGACGGCTATACATTATATCAGCACAATTTCTTTGTAACTGAAAAAGGAGACTGGGCAGTGATACAACAGGGAATGAATACAGATAACAAGTATGCCCGCCGCTATCACTGGATGGGGGAGGAAGTTGATGATTTGCTGATGGATCCCCATAGCGGAATATCATGTGACATGAAAACACCGCAAACACTAAACATGACTGACAAGCAAAGCAAATCCGCACAAAAAATTAGTGTTGATTTGATTAATGATAATCCTGACCATTTAAGGCAGTACTTCAAAAGAAAAGATAATCAAATGCTTTTGGAGGATTTTACAATGCCTGAACACCATCCTGTCCTAGACATGGACATATCAGATAAGGAATTTGAAGTTCTAAAGAATGCCTGGGAAATACAGCCTGAAAATTATGAAGAATTGATTTTGCTTCAGGGAATTGGTCCTAAAAAAATAAGAGCCCTTGCACTGATATCGGATTTGGTTTATGGAGAGCCTGCAAGCTGGAAAGATCCTGTAAAATACAGTTTCACCCACGGAGGAAAAGATGGTTTTCCATATCCAGTAGATAAAGAGGTTTATGACAATTCAATTCAAACGATAAAAGATGCCCTTGACCAGGCAAGAATAAAAAAAGATGAAAAATTGAAAGCCATTAAAAGACTGGATGATTTTATCTCTTAACGGTTTTCATCATGAATATTTACATTTTTACCATGAGCCGTTGGAATTACTTCCAATACAGGATTTTCAAATTCCAAATCAAACTCTTTACCATCCATCAATAAATGCTGGAATACTGCTAGAGAAGACACTTCAGAGTGGGGCTGTGTTGTAACTGACACATTCCAGTCAGCAGCCTTATAGACTTTTCCAGGGACTTTAGAACCCCCAACAATAATTAAAATATCACTGCCATCTTCCCTGATTTCAGGTGCTACTTCATGAGCCTGTGAGCCGTACATTGTCAAGTGAACTACTTTTCCACCTTCCTTTTTCCAGTTATTGATTACACCCATATAAGAATCAGTATGTTCTATTTCAAAATTACCCCCAAATCTCTTGGAAGTATCTCTTACATTATCCATAAGTTTATTGTCCTCTTCGCCTGCAAGATAAATTTTGCTTGCACCAAATGCACGGGCAGTTAAACATACATGAGTTGTGATACGAGTATCCCTTTTTAATCTATGATCCAATCTTAAAACATTAACATTCATTTTATCACCAAATTATAAAAAATATAAAGCTATTGACATGAACAGTAAAGCCATTAATCTCCCGACTTCATTACTCATTCCCAATACATCACCATTTGCAACACCAAAGTTTCTTCGGGCAATTTGAGATATTAAAAATCCAGAAATTATAGCTCCCAAAAGTCCAATTAAACCAACAATTCCACCCAACAAGAATGCGATAATTGCCACAATTATAGTTGACAATGCATAGTTAAATGAGTTTGTTGAAGATATGAAATAGCTTCCAATTCCCGGAGTTAAAGGCTTTGATGTTAAGGCAGTTGTTAAAAGTGAGTTTTTAGCCACCATTTCACAAATGATTATTCCCATGAAGAACTTATAATCCAAAACATTGCAAATTCCTGCAATTGTAATTGAAGCTACTATAAATAATGTCGCTATTCCACCAGCACCCACTGATGAGTCCTTAACAACACTAATCTTTTTTTCTGGAGTTCCATGAACCATGACACCATCAGCCATATCCATTACACCATCAAGATGATTATAACCCGTTATTAACATTAAAAATGCATAAACTAAGGCTGAAGTTAAAAATGTATTTAAATGCAGAATTTCACCACAGACAAATCCACAAACTGCAGCCAAAATACCAATAATCAAATGTAAAAATGGCCAGCACCATGTTAAACGTGTCATATATTCAATTGATGTGAAAACATTAATCGGGAGTATTGTCGAAAAAGTCAATAGCCCCAAAAGAGATTTGATGGGTGAAAATCCTTCTTCTGTAAAATAATCATCATCTTCCATTAACTATCCCCAATAATAATTTAAGTAAAATTATAAGTTAATTAAAATTAAAAAATAATCTTTAATATTTAATATGATATGTCATACTTTATATATTACATTTACTCCCAGTTAAGAAACAGCCAAAAAAGCAAACACAACATACAACAAAAAACTTGAAAAAGAATATTAATTATCACACCCCGCAAACCAATTTTGATTTAAATTTTCTAATCAATAATAAAAAATCTTCATTTTTAATCCGAAATTATATGAAACAGTTTTAAATATATTTCTTATTTTATAGTTTATGTAAGTAAAAACAATAAATTTTTAAAATAATCCACAATTAATAGAGAATGATTAAAAAATACTCAATAAAAATAATTATTTTTAGTAAAAGTTATATGTCATCATTCCATAATATATTATCTGTATATAATTTAGCTTATATGCAATCAAAATTCAAACGGATAGATGATTACAAACAATAAAATAAATAGGGGGCTTAATTACGAAACTCAATAAAAGTTTATTAATCTGCTTAATGCTTTTAGTTTCATGTCTTGCAATTAGTGCTGCAAGTGCTGCAGACATCAACAATACAAATGATGCAGTATTATCAGACACATCAGATCTTGAATTGAAAGCTATTAGCGAAGCAGATTTATTATCCAATAACACCAACAATATTGAATTAACCGTAAGCACAAATGCTACACCATACAATGAAAATGCAACCATTGAAGTTTCCATCGCAGATACCGATACTTCAAAAGATTATAATGGAAGTGTCGTACTCCTAGCAATAGATGGAAAAAATGTAAATAACATTACACTCAACAGTGAAGGAAAAGGATCATACATCATTCCTGCAAGTACCTATGAAGTAGGTACATACCATGTTGAAGGTGTTTACCAAACCGAAAATGATCAAATTATTATAGAAGACACTATTTTAAATATTACAAAAGTTACTCCGATTGTTAGCGTTGAAAATGTCACCGTAAAAACCGGAGAAGCAGTAACTATTCCATTCAATGTAACTGACAATAAAGGAAAACGTATTGCTGGAGGAGTTATTGTAACTATCTTCTGGGAAAATGATAGTCTAAGCAAATATGTTGAAATTGATGAAGGAAAAGGTGCTGCTGATTTCAATTTAGGAGAGTTAATTGGAATATTCAGCAATAGTAATGGTACATTTAATATTTCAAGCCTATTTAACGGAACCGGCATCAACATATCAAGCTTATTTAACGGATCAAGCATAAACTTAGGTAACTTAACTAACGGAACCAGTTTAAACATTTCCAGTTTATTCAACGGAACCAGTTTAAACATTTCAAGCTTATTCAACGGAACAAGCATAGACTTAGGTAGCCTATTAAACGGAACCACAATCGACATATCCAGCATAATAAACAGAAATTCAACATCCGACAGCACTGATGTATTAGGTGCAAGTATTGATATTGATACATCAAGTCTAATAAATGGAACCAGCATAGACTTAGGCAGTCTATTTAACGGAACCAGCATAGACATATCAAGTTTATTTAATGGAACCAGTATTGATACATCCAGCCTGTTTAACGGAACAAGTATAGACTTAAGTAGTCTATTAAACGGAACCAGCATAGACTTAGGTAACTTAACTAACGGAACTATCGACATATCCAGCCTATTAAATGGAACAAGCATAGGCAATACTTCAATTAACACAAGTGGAATTGCAGATGCCCTTTCAAAGATACTTAAAGATAATACACAAGTAACATTCAATTATATTTTTGTTCCAGGAACTTACAACGTAACTGTTACTTATTTAGGCAACAGAAATTATAATAAAGCTATAAATGATACCGCTAAACTCATCATAGTACCTAGAGCGAATATTACTGCAGATAATGTTATAATGCGCTATAAAGATGGTTCTAAATACATTGTTAATTTAACTGATTATGAAGGTAATCCATTGGCTAATGAAACTATAACTATACTCATTAACGGCCAAAGCTACAACAGAACAACCGACAACAATGGTACAGCATCCCTAGCAATTAATTTAGAATCAGGAAATTATACTGTTTCTGCATCATATACTGCTAAAGGAGATTACTTCACAAATACTGTAGAAAATAATATTACTGTTTTAACATCCATTGATGGTAATGACATAGTCAAAATGTTTAAAAACGACACACAATACTACGCTACTTTCTTTGACGAACAAGGAAAAGCATTGCCTAAAGATACAACAGTTACTTTCAACATTAATGGTGTAATGTATGAAAGAAAAGTTAATGAAAATGGTACCGCTAAATTGAACATTAACCTAGGAGCTGGTGAATATATCATCACTGCAACCAATCCTGTTACCGGTGAAAAACATTCAAATAATATTACAGTATTGTCTTATATCCAATCAAGCGATTTAGTGAAATACTATAAAAACGAATCACAGTATGTTGTTACAATATTAGGTAAAGATGGAAAAGCAGTTGGTGCTGGCGAAACTGTAACATTCAACATTAACGGTGTATTTTACACCCGCCAAACCAATGCATCTGGCCAGGCTAAATTAAACATTAATCTAATGCCAGGTAACTATGTAATCACTGCAGAATATAAAGATTGTAAAGTTTCCAACAATATAGAAGTCCTATCTATTTTAACTGCTACTGATCTTGTAAAATCAACTAGTGAAACAAAAGCATTCGGAGCTAAATTAGTTGACGGACAAGGCAATCCATTAGCAAATAAAACTGTTAACTTCAATATCAATGGAGTAACATACAACAGAGTTACTGACAGCCAAGGTATTGCAAAATTAAACATTAACCTACAAAAAGGAGAATACATTATAACCTCAAGTTATAATGGCCAAAACATTGCAAATACCATTACTGTAACAGAATAAAAATTAGTGGCGGGATGATTATTCATCCCATTTTATCTTTTTTTAGTTTAATCATCAAAAATTTTTGATACACAACCTGCAATTAAACCTGCAAAGACATTATCAACCATCGGAGGCAAATATGCCAATACTCCAGGTTTAACTGTAATATAGCGATTAAAATTGAATACTGCTTTTGTTCCTGCAATCTGATTTGAAATAGCTAAACCAAGCAATTCATTAGAATAAATATTATTATGACCTACAGCATTTATTTCACGTATTCTTCCAGCGGAAACATCCTGTTCTGTTCTAAATGCTGCCATTAATAACATGATTACATTAATATCAGACAATGCTTTTAATATTTGATTTTCCATTTTTTGTTTTAATTCTTCAGTTACATCAGCATCATCGACCAGTTCCATTCCAGAATCAATCAAATCTCCAATCAATATGCCTTCAGAGACAAGATAATCCAATATTCCGAAAGTCAAATCGAATTTTTTAAATGATTCATCCATAGAATTGATAATAGACTCTTCAATATTCAATTCATCAATGTCAATACTATCGAACTTAAGTTCATCATCTTTTGGAACATCACATAAAATAGCTAAAAATTCATTATTATCCAATATATTTGTGATATGGCGAGGCAAGTTTAAATTAGCCAAATATTTGGCCTTGATTTTTGAAACAGTTTTAAATATTTCAATCAAATCTTTTTTTGATAAAGCTTTCTTAATATACACAACATGGCTGATATCAAGTTTTGCATTTTCAAAACCTTTTGTAGAGTTTAAAACTTGCAGGTTTTCAGTGAAATCCTGAAGGATTAAATCATTTGAGATGAATGTATATAAAATCAAATCCCCATAGGATTTTCTAAAAAAATTTATTGAATCTATTTCATGAGCAATATACTTTCTAGTTTCCTGATTAAGCAATGGTTTTGATGCACTTTTAGAACTGTTTTGTGATTTAATAATATTGACATTTTCAACAATATTTATTCCATCACTATCTGCAAAGTCGCTGACTGCTAAAAAGTGGTCAGGATTGTTAATAAAAACCCCATAATCTTTTTCTGTAATATTTACTCTATTCATAGTTTCACCTCAAATCCGCAATACATGATATTTCGCCCAGTTCATCCTCATAGACAATGACCCTAACAATGTCTCCTGCATTTATACCAAAATCCTGACTTGGCTGATTAAGCAATTTAGCCAAGATATGGTCTTTTTTAAGTTCCATACCTCGAACCCACATGCCTTCAGGATTTAATCCTTCCTTAAAAAAATAAACTAAAAAATCATCAGGAAAATCCTCATTCCTACAGGAATCAAGTTCTTCGAAAAATCTTAGCATCTCTATTTCATCATTGTCTCGATAACTTTCAGTTTGTCTTATTGCATAATTAACATAATATTCTATATCAAAATCATTATTGATAAACAAATCTTTTAAAAAGAAGAATTCTTTATCGTTCAAAGTGTCTTTTCTAATTACCTGAAACGTATCGAAATTTGGACGATCATAAAGAGTAATTTCATCACCCTCAATCAATCCTGTTGTAACAAGTAAAAAAGAAAACCCCCGATCATAATCCAAAAATGGGAAAAGAAACATTGCATTTACTTTCCTATCAATGGATATTTTATCAAATTCTTCTTCAAAATTTTCTAAATCAATGTTTTCAATGTTAAATAATTTTTCCTGATATTCAGCATCTTTTTTTGATTTGACTATAATGGGAGTATACAATAAATCTCTAAAAGTTGCATTATTAAATAACATGAAATCACCAATACTATTAATACTATTTAAACAAAACTATTATTAAATGTTTATATGAAATTTAGGAGAATTATTTATGACAATAATTATTGACCCCCAAAGTAGTGGAATATCCGGAAACATGATAATTGGTGCATTGGTTGATTTGGGTGCTGATAAAAATGAACTGGAAGAAGTAATGAAAAAATCAGCAAAAATAATTGGAGAAATTAATGTAATATTTGACAAAATTAATAAAAAAGGTATTGATGCTACATATTGCCATGTTGAAATGCTTGATAAAAAAAGTCATGTTCATTATAATGAATTAGTCGATAAAATAAATGCCCTAAATTTAGATGAAAGTATTAAAAAAACATCTCTTAATGTGTTTAAAAGAATAGCTATTGCAGAGTCAAAAGTTCATGGAAAAAATTTGGATGAAATACACTTTCATGAAGTTGGTGCAAGCGATGCGGTGGCAGATGTAGTCGGTTCAGTTTGGGCATATTATTCCCTGAATTTAGATAAAGAAAAGATAATTGGCCTTCCTATATCTGTAGGTGGAGGCCAGGTAAAAACTGCCCATGGAATTCTGCCTGTTCCGGCACCGGCAGTTCTGGAAATATTGAACGGACTGAACTTTAAGGGAGGGCCTGTTTCAAGTGAACTTGCAACACCAACAGGATGTGCGATTTATGCTGAGTTGTGTGATGAAATAAATGAATTTATTCCTCTGGTTAAAGCTAAAAAAACAGGTTATGGAGCAGGAAGCAAAGACTTTGACCACCCAAATGTATTAAGAATCATCCAAACAGAAGATGAGAATGAAGATGATAAAATTGATGTTATAGAAACAAACATTGATCATTTGACCGGTGAGGAAATAGGTTACCTGTTTGATGTTATAATGGATGCAGGAGCATCTGATGTGTCAATAACACCAATCATCATGAAAAAGAATCGTCAAGGAAGTTTGCTGAAGGTAATTTCCAAAAAAAGCAAACGTGACGAAATAGTCAACTTGATATTTAAAGAAACAGGAAGCTTGGGAATAAGAATCGCTCCAAACATTCACCGAGGACTTGCAAAACGAGAATTCATAAAAAAGACTTATGAAATAGAAGGTAAAGAATATGAAGTTACCTTCAAAATAGGCTATGTTAATGGTGAAATAATTTCCAAAAGGCCAGAATATGAGGATTTAAAAAGAATAGCTATTGATAGCGGTTTGAGTTTAAGAAAAGTTAAGGAGATAATTCATGAATAAAGCAATAGCAGTATTTTCAGGAGGGCTTGACTGTACCGTGGCAGCAAGCGTTTATGCAAAAGACTATGAAATTCATGCAATCACATTCAACTATGGACAAAAGGCATTTGAACAGGAATTAAAAGCATCTCAAATAATCTGTGAAAAAATGGGATTTAAACACCATATAATAAATCTTGATTGGTTATCTAAAATCAGCACATCAAGTTTAAACACATCAGAAGAAATTCCTAATGTTGATTTTAAAGATTTGGATGATGCTGAAAAGTCAGCCGAAAGTGCCAGCAGCGTATGGGTTCCTGCAAGAAATACTGTATTTACATCAATTGCCGCATCATATGCTGAAAGCATAGGTGCTGAGATAATAATCGTCGGATGGGATAAGGAAGAGGCAAATACATTTCCAGACAATTCAAAAGAATTTTTAAAAAGTTTTAATGAACTGTTTAAAGTTGGATCACCAATAGACATTGAAATTAAAGCACCTGCCATTGATTTGGATAAGGATGAAATTGTTAAGTTAGGTTCTGATGTTAATGCCCCGATGGAACTAAGTTATTCATGTTATAAAGGAACCGACATTCACTGCGGTGTTTGTGAAAGCTGCATGAGAAGAAAAAGAGGATTTAAAAAAGCAGGCATAAAAGATTTGACAATATACGAAAAATAAAAAAAGAAGTGTAATTGAAAATTACACTTAAATAGCTGTCCAACCACCATCTACACAGATTAATTGACCTGTACAGAAGCTTGAAGCATCAGATGCTAAATAAATTGCAAGACCGTCGAGTTCACCAGGTTCACCGAGTCTTCCCATAGGACAATATGCCGCAATCAAGTCCATGAATCCTTCCATTTCAATACTTTCAGTGGTAAGTTCAGTTGCAAATACTGCAGGACCAATTGCATTAACAGTAATATTATATTTTGCCCATTCAACAGCTAAGTTTTTAGTTAAGTTCATTACTCCACCTTTTGCTGAGGAGTATGCGGAAATTCCTCCACCCGGGAAGATTACACGTGAGTGAATTGAACCAATGTTGATTATTTTACCATAGTTTTGTTCAATCATTACTTTTCCTACTTCAGCACAAGTGTAGTAAACACCACTCAAATCGATTTTGATGTGTCTATCCCATTCTTCTGTGCTTTGATCCATTACAGGTTTGTTGTTACCCATACCAGCAGCAGTTACTAGGATATCGATTCTTCCAAAATGATCCACTACTTTTTTAACAGATTCAGCGATGTTTTCTGGGTCTCCGACATCTGTTACTGCATACATTACTTCTACACCATATTCGTCTTCCAATTCTTTTTTGTTTTCTATGAGTCTTTCTTCTCTTCTTGCAAATAATGCTAATTTAGCTCCTTGACTAGCATATGCTTGAGCAATTTGCCAACCAAGACCGGAAGATGCACCAGTTACAAGAGCGACTTTATCTTTAATGTCAAAGTAGTTTTTCATCTTTTAGTCTCCTTAAATCATATTCAAAGTTTTTTATAAAACATTGACAATATTAATTTTATACCATGAAATATATAAATTTGTCTAATCAAACTCTAATAAAATAATTATTTATTCAAATGTTAGGTAAACAAAAATTAAAATTTTTAATAAAAGTTATTGAAAAATATAATTTTTTATGAAAAAATTGAATAACAAATAACATGAAAAAAACAAAAAAAGAATATTTTGAAAAAAAATACAGAAAATACAAAAAAAGCCAATATAAATAAACAGAAAGAAATTATTTTAAAAAAAATATATAAAAAAAGTGAAATAAAGGTTATCCTATTGGATAACCATCAAAATATCTCCAGCACTAACCGCATCACCAGGTTCTACGAAAATTTCTTTAACGACACCTTCAACTTCAGATTGAATATCGTTTTCCATCTTCATAGCCCCAATTACTGCAATTGTTGAGCCAACTGATACATTATCTCCAACATTGACATTTAATTTGATTACCATACCTTGCATTGAAGATAATACTCCTCCTTCAACAGGAGTGAATGGACCTTTTTCAGTTTCTTCAATTTCCATAAATCCTGTAGGCATGATTTTAACTTCAAATACATCACCATCAACTTCAACGTTATATTGTGTTGGAATTCCAATTTCAGTATCATCTGCAATAGATGGTGCTTTGAGCTCTTCTTCAACAGCTTCCCCTTTAAGGAATTTAGGAGCTATTGGAGGATATAATGCATATGTTAATGCATCCTCATCAGATTTAACAAATCCTTCTTCCATACCTTCAGACTTATACTTATCAAATTCAGGTTCCAATAAATCAGCAGGCCTGCATGTAATTACTTCTTCATCACCAATGATTCTTTTAGATATTTCAGGATCAACTGGTGCTGGAGGTTTACCATAATTACCTTTCATATATTCTTTTACTTCATTGGACACGGTTTTATATCTTTCCCCACCTAAAACATTCATAACTGCCTGAATACCTACAATTTGACTTGTCGGAGTTACGAGTGGTGGATAACCCATGTCTTTTCTTACACGAGGCATTTCCTCAAGAACATCATCATATCTATCTAAAGCATTTTGTTCTTTAAGCTGTGAAATAAGGTTTGAAAGCATTCCACCAGGAATCTGGTATAATAAAACATCAGCATCAATACTTTCTGCTATCGGATCAAGTAAAGTTGCATATTTCTCTTTGATATCATCAAAGTATTCTTTAATGTGTGTTAATTGTCTTAAATCCAATCCAGTATCATAAGGAGTCCCTTGCAGTGCTGCAACCATACTTTCAGTAGGTGGCTGTGATGTTCCCCAGGATAATGGTGAAATTGCGGTATCTAATATATCAACACCTGCCTGACAAGCAGCATAATAACTGATTGGAGTCATACCGCTGGTACAATGACAGTGCAAATCTACAAGCAAATCAGTCTCTTCTTTTAATTTTGATACCAAATCATATGCTGCAGTTGGTGTGATTAAACCTGCCATATCTTTAATAGCTACTGAATCACAATCAAGTGCTTCTAAATCTTTTGCCAAATCAACAAAGTCATCTAATGTATGAACCGGACTGATAGTATAACTAATAGTTCCTTGTACATGAGCACCTTGAGCCTTAGCAACTTTAATAGCTTTTTCCATATTCCGAATATCATTTAAAGCATCAAACACTCTAAATATATCCACACCATTCTCATAGGATTTTTCAACAAATTTTTCTACAACATCATCAGGATAATGTTTATATCCTACCAAATTTTGTCCTCTTAAAAGCATTTGAATAGGAGTATTGTTAAATTCAGATTTTAAATTTCTTAATCTTTCCCAAGGATCTTCATTTAAATATCTGATACATGTATCAAAAGTTGCTCCTCCCCAAGCTTCTACTGAGAAATAACCAACTTTATCCATTTCTTCAGCAATAGGAATCATGTCCCTAGTTCTCATCCTAGTTGCAAGTAAAGATTGGTGAGCATCCCGAAGTGCGGTTTCAGTAAATCTTACTTTTGCCATTTAATAAACACCTCTTTATTATTTTATATAAAAAATTTTGAATAATTTTCATTGATTATGTATTAATATATATCATTTCATATATTAATAAATTTGTAAAATTTAAAAAAAATAAGATATTGAAAAATTATCTTTCTAAATCGCCAGAAATGAATTTTTCAACATTATTATATGCTTCATCATCAGTGTATTGAATTGGAGGATGTTTCATAGTGTAAGAAGAAATAGAAGTTAATTGTCCACCAATACCTCTTTCTAAACCAATTTTACAACATCTGACTGCATCAATTACACAGCCAGCAGAGTTAGGTGAGTCTTCAACACTTAATCTGAGTTCAATGTTCATTGGAACATCCCCAAAGGTACGTCCTTCCATTCTGAGGAAACATAATTTATTATCATTTTGCCATGGGACATAGTCACTAGGTCCAATATGAATATCCCTATCTTCCATTCTTTCTTTTAAAACGGATTGGACAGCTTCAGTTTTTGATTCTTTTTTAGAATCCAATCTGTCCCTATTGAGCATATTAAGAAAATCAGTGTTACCACCAGTATTAATTTGATAGGTCTTATCTAACTTTACACCCCTATCCATAAATAAACTAGCTAGTGTTCTATGAGTGATAGTAGCACCAATTTGAGCTTTGATATCGTCTCCAACAATAGGTATTCCTTTTTCTCTAAATTTAGCATCCCATTCATCATCACTTACAATGAATACTGGCATGCAGTTTACATAAGCGACACCTGCATCCAAAGCGCATTGTGCATAATATCTCGCAGCCTTTTCAGATCCGACAGGCAAATAGTTTACAAGAATTTCAGCACCGCTTTCTTTTAAAACTTCAACAACATCAACAGGATCTTCATCACTTACGACAAAAGTATATTCATCATCATAATTAGACATATGTTCTGCAACACCATCTAAAACATGACCCATGCTTACTTTTGCATCATATTTTGGAATATCTTTTTGGAAAACGGTTGTACAGTTTGGTTTGGCAAATATTGCTTCATCAATAGTTTTTCCAACTTTCCTTTCATCAACATCAAAAGCAGCTACAACCTCTATATCACTAGGTTTATAACCACCAATATCCCAATGCATTAATCCTATTGCATCTTCAGGGTTTTTTCCATCATAATAATGAATTCCTTGAATAAGTGAACTTGCACAGTTACCTATTCCAACAATTGCTATTTTAATCTTGTTCAATTTAACACCAGCTAAAAAGTAATAATATAAATTTAATAAATAATATACTAATATATGTATTACTTCACATAGTTTATATAATTATTGTTTAATGATATAATTTAAGGAGATATGCAATGAATCCATATATAGAAATACTTAGGCCAGGAAATGTGATAATGGCAATGATTGCCATCATACTTGTAGCTATAGTAGCACATTCAATTTCCATACCAATAATACTTGCAATGTTAGCAGTATTTTTTGAAATAAGTGCTGGAAATGTGATTAACGATTATTTCGATTATAAAATTGATTTGATTAATAAACCAGAAAGACCCATACCCTCAGGAAGAATAGGTCTTAAAACTGCTAGAAACTATGCATATATATTGTTTTTATGTGGAACAATATGTGGATTTTTAATTAGCTATCTAACCAATAACTGGATTCCATTTATCATTGTTCTGTGTGCAGACATTATACTTTACATATACGCTTACAAACTCAAGTCTACACCGTTAATAGGTAATTTAACTGTTGGATTTATGACCGGATTGTGCTTTGCATTCGGTGGATTTTCTATAGGCACACCACAAATGATTTATACTTCAATATTTTTAGGATTCTTTGCATTTGTAATGACTACTGCCCGTGAAATAACAAAAGACATTGAAGATATTGAAGGAGACAAAGCAGAAGGTGCTAAAACTTTTCCAATACTTTACGGAACTAAAATATCTGCGATAATAACATTTATCTTAATTATCCTGGATTGTGTTTTATGCCCATTACTATACTTCCAGCACATATTCAGCATATTGTACTTAATCATAATATCCATTGCAGTTATACTCTTCATTTATGCTGGAATATTACTTATTAGAAATCAGAACACAGAAACTGCATCCAAAGTTTCAAAATATTTAAAAATTGGAATGCTGATTGCATTTGTTTCATTTGCAATAGGATCATTTTAAGTGATTATTATGAATTTCAACATAACCGATAAAAAAGAAATAATATTGATTACTTTAATAAGCTCAATACTTGTTGCTTATTACATTAATTTCAATAATAATTTGGGAATATACTGCTCAGATGTTTATGTCTATCTGTTAAATGCACTATATTTTGCAGGAACAAACATCCACTCAACAAAATCCATTTATTTATCCCCAGTAGTCTGTTTTTTAACATCCCTGATTTTTGATTTGGGCTATGTTGACAAAGTTGCAATTTTTATATCAACAGGAATACTTGCAATAATCGGAAACATAGGTCTTTATTTACTTTTAAGATTAAGATTTAATAATTTATTAAGCTTTACTGGAACAATAATTTATACAACACTTGCACTCAATTTAGCCTGGCTTGCAAACGGCAGCCTGGACATACCCGCAGTAACATTCACCATTTGGGCAGTATACTTTGCAATACTGGCCATCAAAAAAAATCCAAAATATTATATAGCCCTATTTCCTTTGCTTGTTATAGGATTTTTCACAAGGTATACCGTTGGTTTGATTTTACCGCCATTATTTTTATATTACGTCCTTGAAAATTCATTTAAGATAAAACGTGAAGAAATTAAATTCATTGCAATAGGACTGATTATGGCAATCCTATTATTTGCAATTATTTTTTCAACCATAAACTACATGGGTAACGGATTTATTGCTTTCGATGGTTTGCTTTCAAGCGGAGTTAGCGGTAACCTTGGATCTACACATGACAACTCATATAATCCCGACCTTGGATATTATCTAGTGAATATGGGAAATTTCATTTCTTCATCAAATACGACATTTGTTGCCAAAACTCCATCACTGGCAAATCCAACAATACTTTCAGGATTAGTATTTCTGATTTTGATTATTGGAGCAGCATTATGGGTCAGAAGAACGAATTTTGATATAAATAAAACAAAAACTGCAGGAATAATAATTTGTTTAATAGCATTAGTTACCTTTACTCAATTCAGTTCAACAATTACAATCATCCTAACAATGATTGGACTATTCTTAATCGGAAAGGACAGCAAATATAAAATGGCAATTTTTATGCTGGCATGGATTTTAAGCTATTTCATTTTCCAGTCATACTATATAGTAAAAGTTAACAGATACATCATTCCAACATTTCCTCCATTAATCTATTTTTTAATGGTGAGCATTGATGAGATTAATGCTAAAATAAATAGGAAAAACATTCTGCCAATAATATTAATTGTTTTGTTTTTAATTCAAGGATTTGCATTCACATACACATTCGAACAGACAGATGAATTCAACTCACCTGAGCTGATGACAAATTACATTAAGGAAAATATAGATAACTGGAGTGAAATCCAAATAGGAAACTACAATATACGACCATACTATTGGTATTTAGGCCTAAACTCACCGGGAATTGAAAGCGGCAATACACAGAAAATTATAGACAGCAATGTTAGTTATTACATCTCGAATCATCCTCAAAAGAACTTAACGAATTATACTGAAATCAAAAATATTAATGATCTTTATTTATACAAAAGAAATGGATAAATACAATTTTTTTGATTTTCATATTCGCAATATGATGATTAAAATGAATATATTTAATAATAAAAAAATATCATATCTAATAATATAAAGGCAAATTAAAGAGGATATTATGAAAGTTGTATGTTGTAAGAACTGTGGTGCTAAATACCAACTCGATGATAATGACGATATTACATCATTTGAGTGTTCTTCATGTGCAGGTGACTTAGAACTTTTAGAAAATTATTCTAATGAAAACTCACAAGGTCACGGTATATTAAGTTCAATAAAATATGATAATTCACAAATTGTTCAATGTGAGGATTGTGGATTGAAATATAAAATAAAGGCAAATGACAATATACTGGACTACGAATGTGACAGCTGTGGAGGTTCTTTAAGATATCTTGATTCTGAAATGAATAAAGAATTAGATGAATATATTGATGAAAGAAAAAAAGAACTTGCTGAAATTAGAAAAAATCAACAGGAAACACCTGATGAGGAACAAAGTGCTGAAAATCAACACTCCATAAAATCCATTACTAATAAACTTGAAACTTTCTTTTCAGAAGATGAAATGCAGAAAATTGCAGAAGAAGAGCTTGAAGAAGAAAAATTACAAGTTGAATATGCGCCAAGAACTGCAAGAACAACAATTCCAAAACCGGTTTTATCAAAATTTGAAAAAGAATTTGCTGTTCCAAAATCCAATGATTATAATATATTAAAAAATTTCTTAAAAGATGAATTTTTTAAAGGCATGAAAGTATATTATCAGGACATACCTGAAAGAGAATCTTCAGGAATACTTGGAAACTTGAAAAGTAAATTAGTAATTAACGAACCAGGAGACGGAATCGTTTCAACTGATAGATTAGTTGATGATGGACCTGACTTTGACATGAAGAATTTATCAACAGATCACTATATCATCATTGCAGGTATTGTAATATTTATTTTAAGCATAATAGAAGTCATATTAGTTAACAGTGGAGTAGGACTTGCAGCCTTATTAATTGCAATCGTCATTATAGCATTTGGATTTTATAGAACTAAAGATACACAGGAAACTACTGTTAGGACAAGAATTATTAGGGAACACTTGTTAACTTTACCTCAAGAGTATTATGTATTCTATAATGTAAAAACCCCAACTTCACCTGCTGGAATTAACCATGTTGTTGTTGGACCTACAGGAATCTATGCACTTCTTTCCCAAAAATATAATCCTAAAAATAGATTAAATTCTGAAAATGAAAATATTGAATTGATTAAATCTGCTGAAGCAGATGAAGCAAAATTCGAAATTGCAGATGTGGGAAACAGAAGACGATTTAGATATACAACAAAACAAGCAAAATTTTCACAAGATAATGCCATAAAACAAAAAGCATTAACACTAGGCGAAGATTTAATTAATTTCCTTAATGACAATAATATTAGAAACTGTTTTGTAGAGCCCCTAGTCGGTTTTATTAACAATGAAGTTGTTGTAATAAATATGCCTTTGACTGATGAAGACTTATTTATTGATGAATTGCTAAATACTATTCAAAATAGTACTATTAAATTAAATTCTGATACAATAGATAAATGTGCAGTATTGCTTAGCAAATACTCTGCAGATTGTTCTTCAGAATTTTAATTTTATTTTCTTTTTTTAATCATTCCTAGAAACTTAATATATTTTTGGATGAAATTTTTCATCATAATTGGTTTTTAATAACATTGTTATATTATTTTGGTATGGATAATTGATTTTTCGTAAGTTTTTTATATTATTTGTGAACAAAAAATTAAACAAGATTTAAAAACTCACTAATTTTTGTGTGTTGAATTGTTGATTAGTGTGTTTTTTTCTTGTTTCCCGGATGTTTGTTATTAACATCTGGGGTTTTTCGCTCTTTTTCATCATATTGATGTTCTTCGTATTGTGTTAGTTCTTTGGATGCTTCTTTTATTATAAAATCGATTATTTCTTCTCTTTTTGTTCTCGATCCAAATAGTATGTCAAAGAAGAATAAATAGATATTTCCTATTATTTTTGCGAAATTCGACTGATAAATTATTTTTTTATCTTTATTTCTGGGTGTTCTTGTTATATTGTTTTCTGCGTGGTTTTTTATGGTTATTGCTAGGTTATAAACGAATATATGTGCGTAAAAATCTTGTTCGATTATTTGTCTTCGTATTCCGCTGAAATCTTCGATTTCGATGAGATTTTTTAATCTATCGAATCCTGTTTCTACTGTCCATCTTTTTGCATATAATTCTTTTAAATCTTCTGTTGAGAATTCTTCTGGTGTTAAATTTGTTGCTAGTATTTCTGGTTCTTCATTTCCAATATCTATTAATGCTATTCTTATTTCTAATCGTCCCATTTTTCTTGCTTTTTCTTTTAAATTTTCATCATCAAATTTCTTTAATCTGTTGTTTGTCATGTTGATTTGTATTATTTCATCATTGGTTTTCATTTGTTTAATTTGATGTGCAAATACGTTTTTTGGTAGTCTTATTAAAAATTTTGAGTTCAAATCAATAGTTTTTGCCATTAATTCGATTGATGGATAACCCCTGTCATAAATTGTAATTAATTTTGTGATGTCTAATCGTTGTTTTAAGTTATTTAGATGTTCTATTGCTAAATCAATTTCATTTACTACTGTTTCAACAATTTTTACAGTTAAAATATGTTTGGAATGCACATCCAATACGCATGAAACTCTTGCACGAATTCTTTTTTCTTTTAACAAGTTTTCATCACCAACAGGAAATTCTTCACGTGTTAAAGTAACATTTGGAAGATCAACAATACTCCCATCACACGCACTGACAATATATCCTTTAAATTTTGAAAATCCTGGAAATTTGTTATATAATTCATCAATAAAACATTCATACATGTCAATAAACACTTTAGGGTCAATAAACATTCTCTGTTTTCCAATTCCCTGACTCGAAATCGTTTCAAAATCTTTCTTCATCCACATAGTAAAAAATCTAATCGTTTCAATATAACTAGTACAGCTCCTTTGGGAAAGAATAAATGCAGTATATTCTTTTTGAGTCATTTTTCTATCCCTAATAAATCGATTATCTTCAGTAATATATCTTTTTGATATAAAACACTCAAATAATCGAAAAAAATTTTTGATAAACCTATCAAAAGAATACATAAAATACTCCTCCAATTAACTAAATTCGTAATCAAAAAACTTCAATTACATATATAATTATATATAACTCATAATATTTAAAATAAACTATTAATAATTATTAAAATAAGATATAAATAAATTAAAAGTAATTAAACAAGTATTAAAATAAATAACGTTTGATTCAATTAAAATAAATAAAAATTAGATGTTTTCAATATTGAAAACATAGTTAAAAATAAGTTAAATCCTTAAGTTTCTAGGAATGTTTTTTAATGACAAATTAAATTAATAGTTTAATATAAAAATAGAATAATTCTAATACTAAAATCAATAATTATTAATCGAACAATTTATTCGAGCATATCATCTATGAATCATTCTTCTTTTAATTTTTTCAAACAAAAATCCCATTTAGTCTTTGATGATGCACTAAGAGGAGAAATAATACTGGCTTTTTTAAAAAATTTGTCTGCTTCCAAATAATCTTTTTTATCAAAATAAACTAAAGCCTTGCCATTTAATGCATCAAAGTTTTTATCATCTATGTTTAAAACGGAATCATAGACATCATTCGCATAATCCAAATCCCCTTTTAAAAATGATGCCCTTGCAATATATTCTCTAGCTTTAATATTATTTTCATTAAGAGCCAAACTGTTAATCAACTCTTCAATAGCTTCATCATATCTTCCTACATTAATTAAAGCTCTTCCTTTTAAGTAGTAAGCTTCCCAATTCCTTTCATCTATAACCAGTGCCTTATTACAAAGATGTATTACTCTTTGATTATCTCCAGAATTTTCTAATTTTTTTCTGGCACGGTAAATATAGAATTCATCCCTATTCAATGCCTTTTTAGAATTTTTGGAAAAATCATCAAATGCATCCCCAATATCAATATCATCCAACATTTCTAAAGTATTATTTTTTAAATGATTCATATCATCCAAAAACTGATTAAAAATAGATTCAACAAAGTATTCAGTATCTTCAGGATTTTTTAATTCATTTCCACATTCGGGACATACTTTTTCATAGCCTTCCAATTTATAACCGCATTCATGACAAAATTTCATGTTCACCACCAAAAATTATTCATTATCCAATCATGTCAAAATCAATTAATGTATCTTTTGAAATATCCACCAAAGCGGTTTTACCAATAACTTCATTAATTTTTGCAGGAGCTATTCCAGTTCCCGGCATTTTAAATGCTATTAAATCAGCCGTAATTTTTTCACCTTTTTTAATATCCTGAATTAAAACAATAGAACGTCTAGATTCACGCTTTGAAGAAGACTCGCAAATCAAAGGTTGTTTGTTTTTCATTCCACTAATCTGAGATAAAAAACCAATATTTGTTTTGAAAATCATCACATCCTCCGGATCCATAGAATGATTATGGTCATTTCCTGGAAGAGATTTATCTAGAGTAAAATGCTTTTCTATAATTCCTGCACCATAATTATAGGCAGTAGTTAAAACAAACATGTTTAAATCAGGTTTAGTGTGATCAGAATATCCTATCTCATAATCAGGAAAACTTTGAGCCAAATCCTTAATCATTGCCAAATTAGCATCCTTATATTCTGTAGGATATGCCAATACTGAATGCATAATGGCAATATCTACAGTTGATACTTCTTCAATAGCCCTGACAGCTTGTTTAACTTCATTTAATGTTGCAGCACCAGTTAACAACAACATAGGTTTATTTTTCTTTGCAATATATTGGATAAAAGGAATATTTGTTAAATCAGATGATGAAATTGGATAAATATCCATAAATTCATCCAAATAATCTGCAGATTCAAAATCTAGTGGTGTTGATAAAAATCTTATTTTTAACTCATTACAATAATCAGACAATTCACGAAACTCTTCCCGTCCGAATTTATCATATTTTTTAAATAAATCAAACTGATCAGTAGATTCTGCAGAAATAATGTTTTCAGTTTTGTATGATTCAAATTTAACAGCATCAACACCAGCTTTTTTAGCTTCCAAAATCATTAGTTTAGCCGCATCTATTTCAGAAATATCTTCCTTTTGAGCGATATCATAGTAATTAACACCAACATCAGCAATTAAAAATGGCTTTTTATAAAAAATATTCATTTTTTCACCTAATGATTTTGCTCGAATTGACGAGCCCAATATTTCTGTTCAACAGCAGACCAGATATTTTCAAATCCATGTTTCAAATCAACGCTTTTCATCAAATTACTCATATTTTGCCTTAAATCAAAATCCTGCCAAACAATTTTAAACTGTTTTGTAATATCTTCATTGGATAATGTTTCTGCAAGGCCCATGTTAATAAATCCGTTTTTATGAGACCCGAATTCATGTGTTTGTTCTCTTCCATTCTGACAAATGCAAATACATGGTGTTCCAACAGCACAGACTTCATACATTTTTCTGCCGGCAGATGAAAATACTATGTCCGCACGTAGCATGAACTCACTGATGTTATTTACATTAGTGTAAACCTGAACATTGTTGTTTGATTCATATTTTTGAATGAATTCATTTTTATTTTCATATCCCAATGGTAAAATTACATCAATTCTTCCAGCAAAACCACTATCCAAAACAGAGTCCGCTACTTTTTCAGAGAGATTATTTATATCATTTCCACCAAATGCAAGCAAAACAGTATTCACATCAGGACCTACAATTTTTGACGGCTGAAAATAAAATTCGTCTCTCAGCACATAATATTGATATCCGCTAAAGATATTTCCAAATCCACCATTATGCTCGTATAAAGTATCAAATACAACATCCGCATCTTCAGACCCGGAACCAAGGTCTTCAAAGTTAATTACAAAATAACCTGCTTCCTTTTGACGGCAGACATATTCTTTAGTAGTATCCAATATATCATTCACAACAATATGGGGATTGAATTCATTTAATAATGAGAATAATTCGTCTTCGCCATCATAGACCTTGAAAGGGTAATTGAAACCTTTAACAATATCAATGCCCAATGAAGAATTTTCATCAAGTAAAAATAAAACATCATCACTCAATAATCTTGAAGCAAGAGAAATGCAGCGATAAATATGACCAATGCCTATTACGTTATTTGCATTAACTACCATAGCAATTTTTTTCTTATTCAAATATTTTTCAGCAACCCACCAGTCTTCAAATGATGTAATATCAATACTCTCTTCACGAGAAACTTCAATCAAATCGACATTATTACCCAAACGAGAATTAGGGGTTATGAATGAACGCCTTGTTGCAAAAATACCTCCAGTTTCAATATACTCTTTAGGAAGATATTGCTGATTAAGCCTTTCAGAATATAATGGGAAAAAACGATTATCCTTTTCATTAAAACCCCAACTCAAATGCTTATCCCCAATGACGGAAATAACAGTATCAATATCAAAATTTTTAAATTTTTCAATAGCTTTGTCAAGTGTTTCAGTTCTTAAAAGAGGTGATGTTGTCTGGAGCGTTATTACAATATCATACTCATCAAAAGCTAGTTTTTCTTTTTGAACAGTTGCATCAAAAACTACTGGGTCAATTGGAATCTGGTCTCCGGCCAAATCGGGAGAACGTCTAATGACACTAGCTCCAAATTTTTCAGCGATCTTTGAAGTTTCAGGGTCTTCAGTTGATACTACAACATCATCAACATACTGTGAAGATTTTGCTATATTGATTGCATAATAGATTAATGGCTTATCAGCGAGTAAACGAATATTTTTGCGGCGAATTCTTTTTGAACCACCTCTCGCAGGAATTACTACCAATATTTTATTGTCGTTAAACATGTTAATCACTAGGTATTATAAAAAAATTTAATTAATATCTATACTTAATATTAATATATTATAATATTAAATCTTTGGTGTTAAAATGAAAAATATGTCAAAAGAACTATTGGATAGAATTAATAAATTAGCAACACCCGTTAAAATAATGCACGTATGCGGTTCACACGAACACACTATAATGGAAAACGGTATTAGAAGCCTGTTACCTGATGAAGTGGAAATTGTAGCAGGTCCCGGTTGTCCCGTATGTGTTGTTCCATCCCGTGAGATAGACGAATGTTTGGAGTTAGTTGAGAAAGGAGTGACAATAACCACTTTTGGAGATATGTTAAGAGTGCCTGGATCAAACGGCTCCCTTGCAGATGCTAAAGCTGAAGGCGGTGATGTAAGAATCGTTTATGGAATAAATAAAGCTATTGAAATAGCTGAAAAAGAAGACAATGATGTTGTATTCATGGCAGCGGGCTTTGAAACAACTGCACCTACAACAGCTGCTGAAATACTTGCAACACCACCTGAAAACTTCTCAGTATTATCCTGCCACAGATTAATACCTCCAGCAATTGATTTTTTAATCAATTCCGGACAAACAAGTTTAAACGCATTGATTCAGCCAGGACATGTATGTACAATCATTGGAACTAAACCGTTTGAATATTTTTCCACTGATTTCGGCATTCCACAGGCCGTAGCAGGATTTAATCCATTAGATATTTTAATGTCAGTCTATATGATTTTAAGACAAATACATAATGAAACACCAAAAATAGACAATGAATATGCAAGAGCAGTAAGGGAAGAAGGGAATGAAATTGCAACAGAAATGATTGATGAAGTGTTTGATGTTGCAAGCAGAGAATGGAGAGGATTTCCTAAAATACCAAATTCAGTTTTAGAAATCAAAGACGAATTTGCAGAATTCAATGCCCGTGAAAAATATGATATAGAAGTTAAAGACGTTAAAGAGGCACCGAAAGGATGTATCTGCGGACCTATTTTAAGAGGCCTTGCAAGACCTGAAGACTGTAAACTATTTAGAAATGAATGTAATCCACTTCATCCGATTGGAGCATGTATGGTAAGTAAAGAGGGAACCTGCAATATTGCACACAGATATTCAAGAAGGTAGAATCATGAAAATAGAAGCAATAGCTGTAGATATAGATGGGACAATAACTGATGATACTAGAAAAATTTGCATATCCGCTATTGAATCATTGAGAGCGGCAGAAGAAAAAGGAATTCCAACAATAATTGTTACAGGCAATGTAGTCAATTATGCATATGCTGCTGAAGTTCTGATTGGTTGCAGCGGAGGGCTTGTAGCTGAAAACGGTGGAGTAATTTTTAAAGAAGGATACAACAACAATGCTGTTGAAATATTGGTAAACAGAGAATATATTGAAAAAGCCGATGAACACCTTAAAAGAAAATTAGGTGAGGAATACAACAAACATGCATCACATGACAATAACTATCGTGCAACCGAAGTTGTATTTTACAAAACAATTAAACGAGAAATCATAGAAGAAGCACTCAAAGATTATGAGCATGTTGATGAATTAGAACTCTATGATAGCGGGTTTGCTATTCATGTTACAGACAAACGTGTCAACAAGGGAAGTTCACTCAAAAGATTATGTGAGAAGAACGGCATAAATATGGAAAATGTAATGGCTATCGGTGATAGTGAAAACGATGAGGACTTTTTAAGGGAAGTTGGTGTAAAAATAGCTGTTGGGAATGCTGATGAAACACTGAAAGAAATCAGCACATACACCTGTAAAAGAAACTTTGGTGATGGAGTGGCCGAAGCTATTGAGAAATTTGCATTGAGATGATAATATGATTTATGAAATAGCTGATAAATGTGTAAAAGAAGTTGAAAAGCTATCTGACAACTGGGAAATATACCTTGCCAATAGTGAAAGTATTGAAGTTGAATCCAAAAAGGATATTTTAAACTTCGCTAAAGAGGAAATTGAAAACGGCATAGGAATTAGAATAATTAAAGATAACAAGATTGGTTTTGCATACACTTCAGATTTAGATAAAATCGAACAAACTGCTAAAAAAGCTTTAGATAATGCTAAATTAAATAAAATTGATGAAAATTATGAATTTGCATCTGTTGAAAAAGTAAAGGATGTTAAAGGAACATATGATAAGAAATATGATGATTTGACTTTAGATGAATGCTGTGAATTTTTAGAAAATATTATTGAAAGAACAAAAGAAAACAAATGTGATATTACATCTTCAGGCTTTTCAGCTTCAAAAGGAGAGGAATTAATATTAAATTCAAATGGAGTATCCATTTATGACAAAGGCACTGGATTTGGTGGAAGTCTGTCAGTAAATATTGAAAAAGATGGACAATTTGCAACTGCATATGATTATACTGCATCCAGACATCTGGATTTGGAATACGAACAATTAACCGATGACGTGTGCAAATTGGCACAGGATTCACTTAATCCAAAAGCAATTGAAACAAAAGATTGTGATGTTGTTTTGGATTATTTTGCTGCATCAGGATTACTTTCAACATTTATCCAAGGATTTAACTCAGAAAATGTCTTAAGAGGAAGATCAATACTCCATGACAAGATTGGTTCACAAATAACCAGTGAAAATCTATCCATTATTGATAATCCATTACTTGAAGGAGCAATGGGAACCTGCAAAGCAGATGGTGAAGGAACAGTATCTAAAAAAACAGTACTGGTTGAAGATGGAATTTTAAAATCTTTCATATATGATATTTACAATTCCAACAAAGCAGATTGTGAAAGCACATCAAATGGATATAGAGGGTCATATTTAACAACACCAGACGTATCTCCTTCAAATTTAGAATTCAAATTTAAAACAAATGTTGGAATTGACGAAATTGATTCCGGAATAATTACAACAAGCGTCTTAGGTGCACACACCGCAAACCCTATTTCCGGTGATTTTTCTGTAGAAGCAAATAATGCATTTGTTATTGAAAACGGTGAAATCAAAGACGGCATCAAAAAAGCAATGATATCCGGAAATATTTATGAACTAATGGGTAAATGTGATGGAGTCAAATCTGAAATAAAACAAAAAGGATCATTTATTATTCCAAAAATCCTCGTTCATGACTTGAAAGTTATTGGACTATAATGTGATACCATGAACACGAGACTGAATGAATTACTTAACATCAATCCTAATGAAGCAACCAAAAAGACAATGATGCATTGATTGAAGAGTTGAAAACCTCCAAATTAATAATGCCCGTTGAAATAGAATCAGATAATGATGAAATTGATGAAAGTTTCAGATTCAGGCCAGTGAAAATCATGGATGAAAATAAAAAGACATTCATTCCATTATATAGTGATGATTCAGAGGTTCATGGCCACACATCCGCAATTGACATTTACACCAAAGATTTAGCCAATATGATTGAGGACAATCCTGAGAATATAAATGGTGTGGTGATTAATCCATTTAGCAAGTTTAATGTAGAATTGCCAATGGATTCATTTTTAAAAATATTTAAATAAGAAAATTTAAATCTTATTTAATTTTTTCTTATATCTTTCTACTGATGAGTCAGTGTAATCAGTCAGAATATGTTTTTCTTTTAACATATTATTTTCATCAAATAACTTTTCCTTTGAATTGATTGCACTATCAATGTCTTTTTCCAATTGATTTATTCTGGACTCAAAAAGTCTTTCTGATTTCATGATATTTACTCTAGTCTTTCTAGAAATCCTTTCAATTTCTTTATCAACATCAAATTTTTCTTTTTTGGCCATTATCTATCACCTACATTTCAATAATAGGCAACTGAATTTCAGTAATGAATTCATTTTCATTAGAACAGTTATGGAAACTTTTGATTAAAACCTCTTTTGGTGAACCTATAATATCGTAGTTATTAGCCTGAGAAACTTCAACCAACTCAGAATATGTATCTAAAATGTTATCCACCGGACCTTCATGAATTCCAGTCAGCATTTTATGTTCAACCATGTCAACGACACGAATTATATCCTTGTCATCAGCATCAGTTTTAATGACGATTCCTACATCATAAACTGCATCCCCTTCATTTACTTCATGTCTTGGTGAATAGTAAACAACAAACGGTTCACCTTCAACTTCAATTTCTTCTGCTTCAACCCATCCCATTAATTTAGAAACCAATATATCCAAATCTTCAATAGGTCCTTTATAATTAATTACTGCTAATTTTTGATCGGGAATGATTTTTATTTCATGTTCCATAATTACACCTTCAATATTAATTTTAATTTAATTGAATAAATAAACTTCTACTTCTTCTCCTTCATCCAACAATTCAACAGACTTTTCTACTTTCACATAACCATCGGCGGTTGATAATGAAAATATTGCACCAGAATCTTTAAATATAGGATGTATATCATCACCATCAACTTTCACAAGCTGATACTGCATACGGCCAACAGGAGAGTGGATTCTTCTAGTCATGACTCCCTTTACAACTTTTTTCTCGAAATCTTTTTTAATTCCAGAAAGACTGGTCAGAGGAGGTGCCACGAATGCATTGAATATCATTAAAGCAGATACAGGATTACCTGGCAAACCAATAACTAATTTTTCATCGATTACACCAACAATAGTTGGTTTTCCAGGTTGAACAGATATTCCATGAATATGAACTTCACCCAATTCATCAAGAACATGTTTTATAACATCTCCAAGACCTGCTGAAGTTCCGCCAGAACATAAAAGAATATCAACATCTTTTAAGGAATCCTGAATTTTTTCTTTAACTTGTTCATAGTTGTCACGGACAACTCCTAAAAATTTAGCATCAGCACCGCAGGACACAGCATCATTTTTAATCATGTTACCATTGACATCATAGATTTTACCGAACGGCAAATCCTCACCCTGCATAGTGATTTCATTTCCAGATGAAATTACTCCAACAGTAGGTTTTTTATATACTTCAATAGTTTTAAAGCCCTGTGACAACAATACTCCAATTTTACCTGGATTTAAAACATCACCTTTTTTAAGAATTAAATTTCCTTCCTCAATGTCTGAACCTTTTTTAGCAACATCCTGTGATGGAGTTGCTGTAGTAAGCAAATTAACTTTATCATCAAATTTTTCAGAGTACTCTACCATTACAACAGCATTTGCACCTTCAGGCATTGCTGCACCAGTACTTATTTCTACGCATTTTCCTTTTTCTACAACCTTATCTGTGATGGAACCCGCTTCAAGAAAATCAATGATTTCCAAAGTATTCGGTGATTCTTCACTTGCACCATAACTGTCTTCAGATAAAATTGCAAATCCATCTTTTAAAGCTTTATCAAAAGGTGGAAAATCCATTCTACTATAAACGTCATTGAATAATACTCTTCCATAAGCATCTTCACAGTCAATTTCTTCACTTTCAGGCTTACAGTACTTATCAAATAAATCTTGAATAATATCTTGTGCTTCATCGCACTCTTTTATTTTTAAAAATTCGGTACCCATTAAAACACCTTTTTATAAAATCCAATAAATTAATATATAGTATATTGATAAATATATAAATAATTTATATAAAATTGTGAAAGTTATCTTAAAATTTTGGAGGAGAGTATTTGTCTAAATCTAATAACAATAACCAACAAGAATATAGAAGAGTAAGAACTCCTAAAAAAGGAGAAATTCCTGGAGTAGTCGAACAAATTATGGGTCACGGTAAATTAAAAGTTAGATGTGCTGATGGCCATATCAGAATGACTAGAATTCCGGGAAAAATGAAAAAACGTATTTGGATTCGTGAAGGAGACGTAATCCTTGTAAAACCATGGGATTTCCAATCCGATGAAAAAGGAGACGTAATCTGGAGATACACCAAAACCGAATCTAACTGGCTTGAAAGAAAAGGTTACTTAAAAATGTAACCTCACCATTTACTTTTTTTTACTGATTTCAATGGATCCCAAAGTAGCAAAAGCTGACGCGAAGCACCAACAAATACACTCACAAAAAAGAAAAAAAGACAGTGAAGACAGAAAAGTTGGTAATGAAATTTTTGATAAATTAACCTTGGAAACATTGTATAAAATAGCTAATCAAGGATATATTGATGTTTTAAATGGAGCCATAAGTACCGGAAAAGAAGCCAATGTACTTACAGGCATCAATAAAAATGATGAATTTGTAGCTGTAAAAATATATAGGGTCGCTACTTCTGATTTTAAGAAGATGAATTATTATCTTCATGGAGATCCAAGATTCAATGTTAAAACCAAAAATAAACGTAAAATCATTTATTCTTGGGTTACAAAAGAATTTAAAAACTTAAAAAGATTATACGATGCGGGAGTTAATGTTCCTGAACCATATACAAGTTCCAATAATGTATTATTAATAGAATTTATTGGAGATGAAAATGGAAACCCCGCACAGCCTGTCAAAAATAAAAATCCAAAAAATCCTGATGAATTTTTCAACAAATTGTTAGTGGAGTTGAAAAAATTCGTCAATGATGCAAAATTAGTGCATGGGGACTTATCCAACTACAATATTTTGAATAATAATGAGATTCCCGTTATAATAGATGTTTCTCAATCAGTAGTTCTTGACAATCCAATATCAAAGGAATTGCTTGAAAGAGACATTAACACCCTCGTTAATGAATATACAAGATTAGGTGTGAAAACTAGTTTTGATGAAGTTTGGGAATATGTGAGCCCAAAATTTTAGATAATACCCTTAGGAATTCTAATTCATCACTAACTTTTGAAAAAAATAAGTTTAACCCATTTTATCATTAATGCATTGTCATCATCCACAATTTTTATTTGAAATTAACATGATTTAAAAAGAGAATATACATTTTTGCAAAAGTCATAAAAGTATAAGCTGAAAACTCAAACATGAAATTCATTAAGGAGTCATGTTTTAATGAACATATATGAAAATGGCAACTTATTTTATAAAGATAAATATCTTCTAATGAAATTCTACAAAAGACCCATCACCATGACTTAGCATATTACTTTGCAAAAGCTCTCTAATCTTTTATATACATTATAAACCTACATATTATTATAGCAATTAGGATACTCGGGAGCTTATAATATGAATAATGAAATTGTAAAAACATTATTATATACCAGTGAAGATGGGGCAGTGGCGATAAAGGTAATTATTGATTCCGAAAATGACACAATGTGGACTACACAAAAAACCATGGCAGAATTATTTGGTAAAAATATCAAAACCATAAGTAAACATTTAACTAATATTTTTGAGTCTGAAGAGTTGGTAAAATCGGAAGTTACATTCAATCCGAACGATTCCACTAATAGTGGAATCGTTATTATAAATCCTGATGCTAAAACACAGCCAATATTATACAACCTGGATGCCATTATCTCTGTTGGCTATCGTGTAAACAGCAAACAGGCAACACACTTCCGCAGATGGGCAACAGGCGTGCTTAGAGAGTATATTATAAAAGGTTTTGCACTGGATGATGAGTTACTGAAAAAAGGCTCAAGATTCGGGAAAGATTACTTTGACCATTTGCTTTCAAGAATCAGAGAAATACGTGCATCAGAAAGAAGATTCAATCAAAAAATCACGGATTTGTATGCAACAAGTGCAGATTACAATCTGGATGCTGATGAAACAAAAGACTTCTTTGCCACCGTACAGAACATGCTACTCTTTGCCATAACCGGTCAAACCGCTGCTGAAATCATAAAATCCCGCAGCGACAAAACTAAAGTTAACATGGGACTGACAACATGGGAAGATGCTCCCCATGGAAAAATTCTACAGGCAGATGTGGTAATTTCAAAAAACTACTTAAACGAAATGGAATTGGATTCACTGAATACACTGGTTGACGGTTTTTTAACATTGGCCGAGACAAGGGCAAATTCCCAAAAACCAACATTCATGAAAGACTGGAAAACATTGCTTTACGGATATCTTGAATTAAGCCAATTGCCACTATTGGAAGGAAAAGGCAAAATTTCAGCTGTTGAAGCAAAAACTTATGCGATTAACGAGTATAATGAATTCAGAATAAATCAAGATAAGAATTATGAATCTGATTTTGATAACCTTATCAAATCCATCAAACGGATGGAAGGTAAAAAATAATACGTATCTGGAGAATACTCGTCCCCAGATACTTTTAAAATTTTTTAAAGAGTTTAGGTTTAGTGGACATATAATGTATTGATATGACATATTAAGTACTATATTACTTATAATAACAAATGTTACACAGAGAAGTAAATAAAACATCTTTCCTACGGGAATATGTGAGCCCGAAGTTTTAAAACTATAATAATTTTTCCAGATATTCCTTAAGTTCTGGAAGCTCAACTTTCATAGTTTCCCAAACCAGATGCTCAATAACATTTTCATAATCATGAGCATGAATATTTCTCATTGCCTTTAAACTATTCCAAGCTATTTCAGGATGCTTGTCTTTGAACTCATCAGACAATCTGCCAATATACTCCCCAATTTGGATAATATTAAACGCACATGCCCTTTGGTAATGATCATTGGTTAAGTATTCATTAAAATCATCACCAAAATACTCAATGTCACTTGCTGTCGCTTCACAGTATTCTATGATTTTCTTAATATGTTTTTCATCTTTAGCGTTCATAGATTATAACCACATCTTTTTTGATTTTGTTTAAAAATTCCTTATTATGACTGCATGATGAAACCAAATCAACATGACATTTAAATTCATCTTCCAAGTCTTGAACAAAAGACATATATTTAATTAAAGAAGTCACATCCCCATCATCCATTATGAAGTCCAAATCACTGTCATCACTTGCCTCATTTCTAGCATAAGATCCAAAAAGGCATAACCTATTAACCCCATGCTTAATGGCTATTGGAATGGTTCTTTTTGTGATTTCTTCAATAGTAAATATCATTAAAAACACCTAATGAAAATTAATCTGATTAATATTTACTTTTAATTTTATATTAAATAAATATTTTTTTATGCACAAAGTTAATTAAACAAATAATCCAAACTTTATTCAGACAAATGTTACAGAAAGTATTAGTAAAACATCTTTCTTACAGGAATATGTGAACCCTAAATTTTGAATTCATCACTAATCAAATATCATGACATTCCCCATAGACAACACCAATTTACAAAAGAAGTATTTACAATATAATCAATACATTTTTAATGTTCAAATCAAAAATTAATATCATGAAAAGGATTTTTGAATTAGTCGAAAAATATTTTTTTATAATAATATTGGTGGCAGTAGCTATTTCTTTAGTTTATCCAAATTCATTTAAATGGGTTTTAAGTGAGTATAATGGCATCAACATTATCAATTTACTTTTAAGTATTGTTCTTTTTACAATGGGAACCACATTAAAAGTAGATGACTTCATTAATGTGTTCAAAAATCCTAAGGCAATTGCGGTTGGAATTTCAGCGCAATATATTATAATGCCCATCATAGCATTTGCTCTTGCAAGCGCATTTTCTCTAGATACTGCATTGACAGTGGGACTCATTCTTGTTGGAACAGTACCTGGAGGAACCGCGTCTGACGTCATTACTTTTCTTGCAAAGGGAGATGTGGCATTATCCGTTTCTTTGACTGCGGTTTCTACTGTGATTTCACCCATATTAACCCCATTAATCACATTATTATTAATAGGTAATCAAATTCATTTCAATCCAGTTGACATGTTCATTTCGATTGTTCAAATAGTAATTGTCCCAATTATTTTAGGTTTAATCTTGAATTACAAATTCCCTGATTTTTGTGATAAATTAAAAATTTATTTACCAACAATATCATCTATTGTGATTTGTTTAATCGTAGCAGGAGTAATTGGTGCCAATAAACAAGCCATTTTAACTTCATCCACCATAATATTCATTGTCATTTCACTGCAATATCTAATTGCAATGTTACTTGGATTTGGAATTGGTTACTTTGCAGGAATGGATAGAAAACAGAGAATTACAGTAGCTATCGAACTGGCATTTCAAAATTCAGGTTTGTCAACCAGCCTTGCAAAAACTCATTTTCCAAACCTATCCCAAGCAACAGTTCCCGGAGCACTTTATTCTGTCTTGCAGAATTTTGCAGGATCAATTCTTGCCTATGTATTCAGAAAATATCAATCTTAATTGCAAGAATAGACATATTCTTCATGTCAATGCAAACCAATATTTTTTTATTCTTTCATTGGTTGGCAAAATCCTCTATTTATAGAAGAATTCTTTTTAAATTTTTTTCAGGATTTTCAGGAGTTTTCTTAATGAAAATTAGACACTTTTCAAGAATTCAAAAATAATAATATGTTAAATTTTTAGAAAATACATTACCAAAAAACATTTTTTTACAAAAAAATATATTAATATATAAACAAATTATATATAATTAAAAAAATTATAAAATATGGGGAGATAGCATAAACACAAATAGAAAAAAATCATTAATTCGCTCAAATGAACTCGATAGAATTGCGATTAATGATATGAAACATAAAACAAAAATTAGATTAGGATTCAGTGAGTTTTCTAAGAAATTATATGTGGATACAAAAAATAAAATTCTAACAGAATTAAATGCAAGTGAAAAAGATTGGAACAATCCCAAATGGCAATTAAAAAATCGTATCAGCGATGTAAGTGAAATTTCAAATTACATTAATCTTACAGATGAAGAATATGAAAATATAAAAGATGTCAGTGAAACATACCGATTTGCAATAACACCGTATTATTTTTCATTGATTGATTTTGAAAATCCGAATTGTCCAATTAAATTGCAGTCAATACCAAATATTAAAGAACTTGATGAATCAGGCCAATTGGATCCCATGAATGAAGAACAATCAAATCCCTCCGGAAAAATCACCCGAAGATATCCCAATAAATTAATCATCAATGTTACTAATGCATGCCCCATGTACTGCAGACACTGCCAGCGCCGCAGATTGATAGGCGGATTTGATAAAAATACCTCCAAAAGAGCTATCGATGAATCAATAGATTTTATAAAAAATAATCCTACAATCAGAGAAGTATTGATTACTGGAGGAGATGCATTATTATTATCAAATAAACGATTGAAAGAAATATTTAATAAATTATCCGGTATTGATCATGTGGAAGTATTGAGGATTGGTACAAGAACATTGGCAACACTACCATTTAGAATAAATGATGAACTGGCCGTTCTGCTTAGAAAATACAGGGTGAATATTTCAACACAATTCAATCATGCCTGTGAAATTACTCCTGAAGCTGTTCAGGCAATTGATACACTTGTCGACCATGGAATACTTGTGAGAAACCAAATGGTATTATTACATAATATTAATGACGATAAATATTGCATTCAAAAAACTAATGAAGAATTGCAAAAATACCGAGTAATTCCATATTATTTATTCCATCCAAAAGATATTAAAGGCACCAAACATTTCCAAGTGGATATTTCCAAAGGTTTAGAAATTATGAAGCATTTGGAAGGCAGAACAAGCGGCATGTGCAAACCTACATATGTATATAATTCACCGCTTGGTTTGGGCAAAGTTCCTTTAGTACCAATGGAAAATATCGAACATGATGAAAACGGATATAAATTCACAACATGGGAAAATAAAATAGTTAAAAAAGATTATATGGAATAAACGGAAATATTTTTTTAATTTATAAGAAAAGAAATATTGCATTTTATAATAAATGCAATATCCATTAATCTCATATAATTTTTGTCTCTTTTTCTGCTTCCTTCTTGCCATTGAAAATATCAATGTCCATGGCTTTATTTCTAAATGAAACAATCATTGAACAAATTGCATCACCAGTGACATTGACTGCTGTTCTAAACATATCGAGAATATGGTCTATTCCGAAAATTATACCAATTGCATCAATCGGCAATCCAATTGAATTAAATACCATTGTTAATGTAACAAGTCCGACAGAAGGAACACTTGCTGTTCCAATTGATGCCATCACAGCAGTGAAAATTACAGTCAATAATGCAGAAGTGCCTAAATCAACACCATATGCCTGGGCTGCAAACATTACAGCAACACCCTGCATAATAGCAGTACCGTCCATATTTATTGTAGCACCCAAAGGAATTGTAAATGAAGACACATCACGTGACACTCCCATTTCAGACAGTTTTTCTATATTTAAAGGGATAGTTGCATTGGATGTTGAAGATGAAAATGCAAAAAATATGACCGGCATGAATTTTCTAAAGAAGTGGATTGGATTTAATCTTGTAAATATCACAAGCAAGGATGGGTAAACTACAAATGCCTGAATTGCCAAACCTATAAGAACACAAACAAAATATTTGGAAAGAGGCAATATTCCTTCTATTCCCAAACTTCCAAATGTTTTTGCCATAAGACAAAATACTCCAATAGGTGCAAATTTCATAACAATGGAAGTCATTTCCATCATAATCCTATTACCCTCTTTGAAAAAATCATTGAACAATTTCGTTTCATTTTTTAATTTAGCCAAAATAATACCAGTTAAAAGTCCAAAAATTATCACAGGCAACATGTCCCCATTAGCCAATGAATTAAATGGATTATCTGGCACAATATTTAAAACAGTATCAGCCATCGTTTGATTAATAGCTACATCAGCAGTTTGAACTACATGAGACATGTCCAAACCCAAACCGGGTTTAATTAAAATGCCTATGGATAAAGCAACTGTTACTGCAATTGCAGTTGTAATAAGATAAATCAATATTGTTGTTCCACCGATAGAACCTAATGTCTTAATATCTGAAATCGAAGCTACACCAACAACAATAGAACAAAAAACAAGAGGAACAACAAGCATTTTCATTAATTTAATGAATAAGTTACCACCCAAATAAAAAACATTCTCCATTAAAATTACATCTTTTATAAATGGGTTATGAACCCAAAAATTCAATATCAAACCGAAAATTAGGCCCAGTACCATACCAATTAATATCCAGTTACCTAAACTAATACTTCTTAATTTGTTTATCATTAAACATCACACATATTTAATATTTGAACATTATATTAAATAAAATTTATATGTATCGGACACTAAATAGAATTAGAAAACATGAAAATCAGAAAATCCAAACCTCAGGATATTGGCAGAATAATGGAAATATATGGCATTGCAAGAGATTTCATGGAAAAACATGGAAATCCAAATCAATGGGGGGCAACTAACTGGCCACCAACAGAACTGATAGCCAATGATATTGAAAATGGCAATAGTTATGTTTGTTCAAACAACAACAAAATCATAGCCACATTCTTTTTTGTACAAGGTAAAGATATTGAACCAACATATGCTGAAATCACTAACGGTTCATGGATTGATGATGCACTCTATGGAGTTATACACAGAATAGCTAGCGACGGAACTAAAAGAGGTGTCGGATCTTTTTGTATCAACTGGGCTTATGAACAGTGCAATCATCTCCGCATCGATACTCATGTAGATAACTTAATTATGCAGAACCTTTTAGAAAAACTTGGATTTATTCATTGCGGTACTATTTATGTAGAAAAAGATAATTATCCAAGATTAGCTTATGAAAAACAAGAAAATAGATTAATTATCACTAATTTTAAACAATATGGCAAAAAACTTATTTTTTAATGATAATTTTTAACCTCCGAAATAATCATATTAATCTAAAAATATGATGTATAAATGATAATTTATTGTAATCTTTTAAACATATGATATGCATTATTTTATAAAATAATATACTACCAACATATTTAAATAACAATTTTTTAATTATTTATCTTTTATAAAGCATAATAATAAATTAAAATTATTATTTTTAAAATTAATCCCCGAATTTAAAATGAAATCATAAAATCATGATTAATCATTAATAATAAATTATTTTTCATAATTTAAAACTATTTCAAGAAAAATAAAAAATAATAAGCTATTTTCAATTTTAATTAATAAATATTAAATAATTCTTTATTTGAGAACAGTATATTTTTTTATTTTAAAATTAAACATTCATAAATAAATTTAAAAAAATACTGAAAATAATATAGAAAAGTATAAATATATTTAAAATAAACAATTTAATAGATTCAACTTTATTTAAACTTAAATAGATTTGAATAAGTTGGATCAAAAATATAGAGGTTATTAAAAAATGTTTAAATTTGATAAAGAACAAGAAGTTTTTGACTTCGCTGGAGTCAAAATGGGTGGACAACCTGGAGAATACCCTACTGTTTTAGCAGGTACTATTTTCTATGGTGGACACAATATTCTTAATGATGAATTAACTGGTGACTTCGACAAAAGCAAAGCCGAAGAATTGGTTAATGATATGGCATCAATTTCAGACGTAACTGGAAACCCATATATTGTGCAAGTTTTCGGACAAACCGAAGAAGCACTTCCAAAATATATTGAATATATAGGTGAAATATGTGATGCTCCTTTCCTTATAGATTCAACATCTGGAGACGCCAGGGTTGCTGGTGCACAATATTCCGATGAGGTCGGATTAACTGATAGAGCAATCTATAACTCAATCAATATGGCAGCGGACAAATCTGAATTAGAAGCACTTGCAGATACCGATATTTCCGCATCAATCATTCTTGGATTCAACCCAATGAATGCTACTGTAGAAGGTAAAATGAACATGTGGGAAAACGGGGACGATGGTGCATATGAAAAAGGTTTATTAGAAGTGGCTGCCGAATGTGGTATTGACAAATTTATGATGGATACCGCTGTAACTCCATTAGGACAGGGTGCGGGCATTGCTGCAAGAACTTCCTTTGCAGAAAAAGCTAAATGGGGATATCCTGTTGGATCAGGAATACACAACGTACCATCCGCATGGGATTGGTTAAGAGAATATAAAAAACAAGGAAATAAAACCGCATTTACTGTATGTGATATCGGTGCAAATATTGTACAGGTAATGTGTGCAGGAGACTTTGTTCTATTTGGACCTATTGAAAATGCAAAAATTGCATTCCCTGCTGTTGCACAAACTGATATGTTCATATCAGAAGCAGCAAAACCATTAGGTACTGAACCTGTAGATTTCCACCCTATGAACAATTTGTTATAACTTATCAAAAGTTTAATCTATTTTCAAACCTCAACATCAATTTGTTCTTAATATCTTTAATAGATATTAGACAAATCTTAAAAAATATAATCCAAAAATACCAAATTAGCACCGGAAACATCCGGTGCTTAATACCTATCAACCAAAAAAAACATTAATTTTAATTACTGAATAATATCCTTACTGATTTTAGCTACCAATCCCATGAAAAAATAATACTAAAAACAAGTATAAATAGAATTTCAAACAAAGAATATAATAATTAACGAAGGTGATAAAAATGCCTGAAACAGATTATTTAAAAATACCTCAAAATAGAGTCGGTGCTTTGATTGGTCCTAATGGAGAAGTGAAAAAATCCATTGAGAAATTAACCGGCACAATACTCGACATTGATAGTGATGATGGGACTGTTTATATCACTCCCCGTGAGGATATGGAGGATCCTTTAGGTGTTTGGAATGCTAATCATATTGTAAAAGCCATTGCACGTGGTTTTAATCCGGAAGTTGCAAAAAAGTTAATTCACGACGACATCTATCTTGAAATCATGAAATTGCCACTATATATCGGAAAATCCAAAAAGGCATTGGCAAGATATAAAGGCAGAATAATAGGCAAAAATGGTAAAACCCGTGAACTCATTACTGAATTAGCTGAAGTGGATATGGCAGTTTATGGTAAAACCGTTTCATTAATTGGTGAAATGGATAATGTTATGGTAGCTAAAGAAGCAGTAGAAATGCTTTTAAACGGTTCCAGACACAAAACAGTTTATGCATTTTTAGAAAATAAAAAAGAAACACTAAAACTTAAAGAATTTAAAGACCTCGTCGGAATCCATGACGATAAAATTGAGTTCAAAGACGGAATTGAATTCGACGAAGAAACATTAGAGTAACATTATTATATGTTACTATTTTACTTTTTTTATATGCTATTATTACAACACCATTAAAATAATTACATAAGAGTAAAAAATTATAAAAGTTAATAGCAAACTATTATATACTTCAACCAACATATATAGGTAACATAGTATAAATACTATATTTTCAACAATTTTTATTATTATTTTATTGTATATTTTTCAACAAATTAGCCAAGGTACTGTAAAAATATTACTTATCAAATGCTCTCGGATGTTATTTATATACTTTTAAAATTAATAATTTAATTATAAAAAAATATTTAAAAATTAAAGGAGGACACATTTTGGTACAAACTGATGCAGGACTTGATTGGCAAAAGGATTTCCAACACTTAACACCATCAGAGTTCTTTCGTAAAAATAAGCAGATGTTAGGTTTTACCGGTAAAATTCGTTCATTAACTATTGTTTTCCACGAATTGATTACAAACAGTTTTGATGCAGCCGAAGAATCTGGAATATTACCTGATATCGATATTGAATTAAAACGTGTTGACAAAGAACACTACATATTAAGACACAAAGATAACGGACCAGGTATTCCTGAAGACTATGTAATGCAGGTATATTGTAGTATGTTTGCAGGATCCAAATTCAGAAACATCCAATCCAGAGGACAACAGGGTTTAGGTTGTAGTGGTTGTGTATTATTATCACAAATGACTACAGGTAAACCTGCCCGCGTAATTTCATGCTATAAAGATGGAGATGAAATTAAGGGAGTTAAAATGAAGTTCCAAATGGATGTTAAAAACAATACCGGAATTTTAATGGAAAGAGAGGATTATGCTGGTGAGTCAACCGGTGTTTGTATTGAATTGCAATTTAAAGAAGTTTCCTACTCAATGGCGGAACAAGGTGCATTCGAATACATCAGAAGAACCATGATTGGAAACCCTCATGCAAAAATCACATTCAGAGACCCGACCGGACACAAATATATCTTCAAAAGAGCAGCAGATGTTGTTCCTACACTCCCAAAAGAAGTATTGCCACACCCTAAAGGTGTAAGTGCAGACGATTTAATGACAATGGCACAAAATACTGATAAAAGAAGATATAAAAGTATGTTAACCGCTTCAATGTCAAGGATGTCTAATAAAAGAGTAGATGAAATAGCTGAGATGACAGGAATTGACATGAACAAACGTCCTAAAGACATGACATTTCCAGAAGCAGAGGCTATAGTTCAATGCTTTAAGAAAATGAAATTCATGGCTCCTCCTACCGACGGTCTTATACCAATCGGGTCAGAGCAAATTGAAAAAGGTATGAAACAAATCCTAAAACCCGAATTTGTAACAACAATTACCAGAAAACCTGTTACTTATGCGGGTGGGGTATCATTCATTATCGAAGCAGGACTTGCATACGGTGGAGATTCAGGAAGAATCGTTAATGAACAAAGAAAATCAGAAATCATGAGATTTGCTAACAGAGTTCCATTGACTTTCGATGCAGGAAGCTGTGCTATTACCGAAGCTTTAAAAAGTATAGACTGGAAACGTTACGGTCTTAAAGATTTAGATAATACTCCGTTAACTTTATTCGTTAATATTATTTCTACACAAGTTCCTTACCTTTCCACAGGTAAACAAAGTGTTTCTCCAGAACCTGAAATTGTTCAAGAAATCAGACAGGCTACAATGAAATTAGCTCGTCAATTACAAAAACACCTCAGAGCAAAAAGAGCAGCAAAAGAAAAAGAAAAACGTTCCAAAGTATTTGAAGAATATGTTCCAGTTATTATCGAAGAAGCTGCTAAACTTGGTGAAACCGGAGTCCCTGAATACCAGGAAGTCCTTGCTAAAGTAACCAAAAGGGCTCTTGCAGAATTACTTGGTGAAAAAGTTGAGGAAGAAGAGGAAGAAGAAGAACTTGATGCAATCATCATGGAAGAGCTTGATGAACACGGATATGCAGTAGATGAAGAGCACAGTAATCTCAACTTCGATGAAGATGAAGATGAAGAGGATATTGAATAGGTGATTAGATGGCTGATGAAGTAAAACAAGAAGGCAAATCACATAAAGAGCTCAGAAAAGAATATACATTTAACAAATTAAAAGGTTTAGGACAAGAAATTATTGAAGAAATTGAAAAACAAAAAGTTCCATCCCTTAGAGTTCCATCAAGAGGAACCGGAAACATCGTATATGATGATGCTAAAAGATACTATGTTTTAGGAGACAGATACGGTAGAAGATCTCTTGGTAATGTTAAGCAAATTAGAAAATTAGGTCAAATGGTATATGTTGCAAACTTCTGTAAAGATTTAGTTGCAAGAGAAAAAACAGCTACCATCAGGGAAATGTATTATGTTTCCGAAGGTTGGGGAATCAGCTTTAAAACGCAACAGGAATCAAACATTGTTGGAGAAGACTTGGAAGTTACATTAGGTACTACACGTGAAGATTTAGGATTAATGCCTGAAGAAGACGGTGCATCCGTTTACGGAGACATCACCCTTTTAGATGATGATGTTGAAATTAATGCTGCAAAAGCCGGAAAATCAGGTTATACAATATCTCCTACTATCGATCAGGTAGAGTTCTTGGATCATGGTGTTGAAAGAGTTATTGCTGTGGAAACCATGGGAATGTTCCACAGGATGGTTCAGGAAAATGCTCACGACAGATTCAATACTTTAATTATTGGACTTAAAGGACAAGCTGCTCGTGCTACAAGAAGATTCATTAAAAGAGTTAATGAAGAATTAAATTTACCTGTTTATATCTGTAACGACGGAGACCCTTGGGGATTCCACATTGCACAAGTTATTATTTCTGGAAGTGCAAAATTAGCTCACGTTAATCATGATTTAGCAACTCCTGATGCTAAATTCATGGGAGTAACAGCATCTGATATTATTAATTACGATTTACCTACAGATAAACTTAAAGATGTTGACGTAATGAGGTTAAAAGAGCTTTCTAAAGACCCAAGGTATAAAAACGATTTCTGGCAAACTGAAATCAAAAAGATGCTTAAAATTGGTAAAAAAGCAGAACAGCAATCTTTCTCAAAATATGGGCTTGAGTACGTTGTAGATACTTACTTCCCAGAAAAATTAGAACAATTGGAAAATTAAATCTAAAATTTTCCTTCTTTTTTATTTTTTATAAATTTTTTTAAGACAAACTTTATATACTATTTTTCATATATACCCTAGTAGGTATAGGTTGTGATATTTTGAAAAAATGTATGGATAGTGAAAATCTGCATAGAAGACTTAAAAAAATCATTGGTCAAATCAATGCAATTGACCGTATGATTGATGAAGATATTCCCTGCGAGCAAATATTGATGCAAGTTAATGCTTCTAAGTCTGCACTACATAAAGTTGGGCATATTATTGTAGAAGGACATTTGGAACATTGCGTTAAAGACGCCATTGATGAAGGAGATGCAGATGATGCATTAGGTGATATTTCATCAATTTTAGAATACTATTCAAGAATTTAATTTTTTTTAAAATTAGACATATACCATAAGGGGTATACCTATACCATGGGGCTGTTTAAAATGAATTTAAAGTTTGGCAAAAGTGAAATCAAAGACATAATATTCATTGCAGTTTCAGCCATGAGTGTAATATTAAGTTTTGTACTGAATATTAATTACTTATCCTGGATTGCAATAATATTATGTGGAATTCCAATATTTAAAGATTGTATCGAAGGATTAATAACAGAATTCGATATTAAAGCAGATTTACTGGTAACAATAGCAATTATCGCTTCAATTATGATTGGAGAAATATTTGCTGCAGGTGAAATTGCAACAATTATGGCAATTGGAGGATTTTTAGAAGAATACACAATGGGTAAAACTCAATCAAAAATCGAAGAACTTATTAAGATAACACCACAAGTTGCAAGAAGAATTAAAAATGGAATCGAAGAGGAAATAAATGTTGAAGATGTTAAAATCGGAGATATCCTAAAGGTTCTTCCAGGAGAAAATATCCCTACCGATGGAATAATAGTTAAAGGTGAAACATCAATTAACCAATCCACATTGACCGGAGAATCATTACCTGTAGATAAAAAAGAAAATGATGAAGTATATAGTGGAACTACAAATCTTTATGGATCTTTTTCAATGAAAACAACAAAAGAAAGTGAAGACAGTTCCCTTCAAAAGTTAATCAGATTAGTTAAGACATCTTCACCAGAAAATGCAAAAATCGTTAAAGTTGCAGACAAATGGGCAACAATGATTGTAGTGATTGCTTTTACAGCAGCAATATTAACATACTTATTTACATTTGAAATAACAAGAAGTGTAACCATATTAGTAGTTTTCTGCCCATGTGCATTGGTTTTGGCTACACCCACAGCAATATCTGCAGCAATTGGAAATCTAACAAGCCATGGTATTTTAGTTAAAGACGGAGCATCAATAGAAGAACTAGCTCATGTAAATGAATTAATATTTGACAAGACAGGAACATTAACACACGGAACACCCAAAGTAATTGAAGTTGAGTCAAATGATAAAAATATGCTAAAATTACTTGCATCTCTAGAATCTCAATCAGAACATCCCCTATCAAAATCAATTGTAAATTATTATAACAATAATGACTTATATGAAGTTGATGATTTTAAAATGTTAATTGGAAAAGGAGTAATTGGAAAAATAAATGGTTCTAAAATAATAGCTGGTAACAAGAAGCTTATGAGTATAGAAAATATTCATATTGAAAATGAAAAAGAAAATAATGATAGATCAATTGAAATTTATGTTGCAAAAGATGAAAAGATTATTGGAAAAGTATCTTTATCAGATACATTACGCAGTAATGCCAAAAAAACAATTAAAAAGTTAAAAAAACTAAATATGAAAACAACACTGCTTAGTGGAGACAACGAAAAAACAGGAGAAATCATTGCCAAAAAAGTAAATGTAGACAATTACAAATTCAATTGCCTTCCTGAAGACAAAACAGAATACATTCGCCAAAGACAACTAAAAGAAAATAAGGTTGCCATGATTGGAGATGGGATAAATGATGCACCATCCCTTAAAAAAGCCAATGTCGGAATAGCTATGGGAAGCATAGGAAGCGATTTAACAATTGAAGCGGCAAATATTGCACTGATTAATGATGATATTAAAGAAGTTCCCCATTTGATTGCAATATCAAGAAAAACATTGAAAGTAATCAATATAAATATCGCATTTTCTTTAACATTAAACATTATAGCAATGATATTAGCCATGTTAGGATTATTAGACCCCATTGCAGGAGCATTGGTTCACAACATTGGATCAGTAATTGTAATAATATATTCATCAACATTAATGAACTTTAAACTTTCACGAAATGAACTGGAAAAATCAGAAAAATTAGGTATGACTAAACATTTAAATAAATCAACAACATAATATTAAATATAAATAAATAAGGAGAATAAAATATGGCAATTGAAGAAAAAGAAGTAAAAGTTGTAGGAATGCACTGTAATTCATGTGTAAACGCTGTACAATTATCATTGACTGATGTTGATGGTATTGAAGATGCTAAAGCAGATTTAGATACCGGAATTACTAAAATTAAATTAGATACCGACAAAGTTTCTGATGATGATATCAAAGAAGCTGTCGAAGAAGCAGGATTTAACGTAGAATAAATCCTTCATTTTTATTTTTTAAAATATTTTAACCAACACCAAAAATAGCATATAACAAACTCATTTTACCTAAAATAGAAAAATCAAAAAAAGAAAAAATAAATGGTTTATTTATACATTTGAGTATAATAAACCGGTTGCTCTAGCAACGAAGAATACTAGGTAAACACCAACAATACCTAATATTACTCCACCAACATATGAATTCCATCTAGCAATTAATGCAGCAATGAAAATTAATATGAAAGCAATTACAAAAGCAATGACAACAAATATTAAAAGGTTGAGAATACCTACTCTAGATACATCACCAATAGCTTCACCAATAGCTAAAGCATAGCCTATGTCTTCAGTTTTAGCTAATCTACATTGAGCCATGAATTGTGCTAATGCGAAAATTACATACAAAATGAATGTAATTACAAGCATAATCCAATCTCTGAGGAATATTGATAAAACTGAAACAATAATGAACGGAATAATGTAATATACTATAGATACCACAAACATTTTTAAACCATTGAGTAGTTGCCTTACAGGATCAATAGCTGGACCATCAGGACTTCTTTGAATACCTGATTTAATAATATCCAATTGATAACCAGAAATGAAAAAGGATACGACAAGAGCTACAACAAATCCTACAAATCCAGAACCAAGAACAGTAAATACATTATTGGAATTCATTCCTAAAACTACACCTGCAAGTGCTCCACCAATAGCAATTCCTGCAATAATTCCTAAAACAATGAAAATTATTAATGAAACGATGTTATTGATTGGGAAAGATAATGCATCACCGAATATATCACGAAAATCCATGTTTTTTCCTCCTTAAATTAATTTAAAAAAAACTCGATAGAGAGTCATTTAGTAGTATATTATTACTACTATTTAAAAGTAATATTTAAAATAAGAAAATATGTTTAATTTATCAATGAATTATAATTTTAAAACATATTAAACCACCATTCCAATTAAATATCAAATTATATATAATTAAAAAGATAAATTTTAAAACATAGAATTAAATTCTAAATTTTTAAAAAGGGATTGAAATGAAATCTGTTGCAATTAATGGATATGGAACAATAGGAAAAAGAGTTGCTGATGCTGTTGCAGCTCAAGATGACATGAAAGTAATAGGTGTAAGTAAAACTAGACCAAACTACGAAGCAAGAACTGCTGTTGAAGAAAAAGAATACCCATTATACATTGGAATTCCTGAAAGAGAACAAATGTTTAAAGATGCAGGAATTGAAATTGCAGGTACTGTTGAAGACATGATTCAAGAAGCAGATGTTGTAGTTGACTGTACTCCTGGAAGTATCGGTCCGCAAAACCTTGAAATGTATAAGAAAGCTGGTGTTAAGGCAATTTACCAAGGTGGAGAAGACCATGACTTGACTGGTCTTTCATTCAATGCAATTTCCAATTATGATGATTCATATGGTGCAGATTATACTAGAGTAGTTTCATGTAACACAACAGGTCTTACCCGTACATTATCTACTATTGACCCAATAGCAGATATTAAAAAAGTAAGAGCTGTAATGGTTAGAAGAGGATCAGACCCATCTGAAGTTAAAAAAGGTCCAATCAACTCTATCGTACCTAACCCTCCAAAAGTACCTTCTCACCATGGCCCTGATGTAAAAACCGTTATGAAGGGCATTGATGTTACTACAATGGCATTACTTGTACCTACAACATTAATGCACCAACACAACATTATGGTAGAAATTAATAATGAAGTTGAAACTGAAGAAATTGTTGAAGCTTTAGAAAAACGTTCAAGAGTTATTGTTGTTGATGCATCAGAAGGTCTTGGTTCAACTGCAGAGTTAATGGAGTATGCTAAGGAATTAGGTAGAAACAGAAATGACTTATACGAAATTCCAGTATGGAGAGAATCCATCAATGTTGTAGGCAATGAACTGTTCTACATGCAGGCAGTACACCAAGAATCAGATGTAATACCTGAAAATATTGATGCTATTCGTGCACTTCTTGAAATGGAAAGTGACAACGAAAAATCAATAGCAAAAACTAATAAAGCAATGGGAATTTTATAATTCCCTCATTTTACTCTTTTTTTATTTTCTTAACCTCATCAATTGTTAAATCCAAAACATCTGCAATTATCCCAATATCCAAATCCACCAAAGTCAAATATTTTGCAAATTCAATACTCTGAGATTTATCAAAATTAAATTTTAATCCTGGACGAAAGAAATAATCCAAATCCATAAGATTCAATAATCTTTTCATTACATAAGGCTTATTAACATCTTCTTCATCCAATGCTACAAAATAGAACAAAATTGAAGTAAATAATGCAGAATTTTTACTGCTTTTAGATTCATGTTTTGCTTTTTCCAACAAATCCATCATTTCATCAAAATCTTTTTTAAATTCTTTATTATCCATAATATCATAACCTTCATATACAAGGTTATATTTAATTTATCATATTTAAATTGTGTAGTTTACTTTTAAAACAATTTTACTTCTTAATTATAAAAATATAACCATTTTAAAAAATTATTAACTTAAAACAATATTATTTTAAGGTTATAACAATTCTAAAAAATTATCATCTCTTGTAAAAAATATAATTACTATTAAGAATAATAGTATTTTTATGAAAAATAAAGTCTTTTTTGGACCTGCCGGAAGTCCAGTTAATTATAAGGGTGCAGCATACAAAGCTCCAAAATACATTCAAAGAATTGGACTCGACTCTTATGAATACCAATCCCCATATGGAGTAAGAATTGGTGAAAAGTCTGCAAGAATATTAAAACAGGAAGCTGAAAAATTTGACATACTAATTTCAATGCATGGCCCATATTACATTAATTTATGTGCAAAGGAAAGTGAAAAAATTGATAAAAGCATTGGACATCTAATAGCCACAGCCCGTGCAGGCGAGTGGATGGGTGCTTATAGACTAGTATTCCACCCAGGTTTTTATACTAACCAGAAACCAGAAAAAGCAATGGAAATATCCAAACAAACGATTAATCGATTATTTGAAGAACTTGAAGCAGAAGGTATTGAAGATTTCACATTTGCTCCTGAAACTACAGGCAAAAGAACTCAACAAGGAAATATCCAAGAAATCGTGGAGTTATGTGCCAGTTTTGATCATTTTGAACCGACAATAGATTTCGCACATATCCATGCCCGTGGAAGAGGATATCTTACTAAAAAAGATGATTACAATTGCATCTTTTCAACAATTGAAAATAAATTAGATATTGACCGTCTGCACTGCCACTTCACCACCATCGAATATGGTCATGGCGGAGAAGTAAAACATCACACTTTAGATGAAAGTGATGAATATGGACCTCAAATCGAAGATTTATTGGCAAATCTTATTGATAACGGATGGAATGCAAATATTATTTGTGAAACTCCACTAAGAGATATTGATGCATTAAAGATGAAAGAATTATACGAAAGTATGATTTAATTTTTCTTTAATTTTAGAATTACTATTTCAGAGTCTGTTCCCCACCTTATTGGCTGATCCATTGAACCAACTCCAGTTGTTACATGCAGATAATGATTCAAATCATCCTTGAATAATCCAATATTATATTTGAAGATTAATTCAGATACCCATTTCAAAGGATAGAATTGTCCCCCGTGAGTGTGTCCTGACAATTGAATATCAAAACCTATTTTAGAATGCTTTGACCAGCCATAAGGCACATGATAATTAATTATATTGACTTTATCTTCTTTTATTTGACTTTTTAATTCATCATCACTAGGCATTTCAATATCACCAAAGCTAAAAGTCAACCCATAGATATTTAAATTATTTATTTCTATTGATTCATTATCCAAAACGATTATCCCCGCATTTTTACATGCAGCAACAACATTTTTAATTCCAGGATAATAGTCATGATTTCCAGGAGTGAAAATGATTGGAATTTTAACATCCCTTAACGGCAGAAAATCATCTTTTGATACGACTGAAGATCCATCAGCCAAATCTCCGGAGATAATGGCAACATCACAGATATCAGAAACATCATTTAATGCATCCCTAATTTGAGTTATGATTTTTTTATATCTTACCGCACCAAAGTGAACATCAGACAAATGAGCAATATTAACATCATTTTCCAAATCATCAAATTTAATTGTCTTTTCATTTATAATCAGTTTATGAGCTTTCCAATAAGCATGAACACCAATTAAAGGTACTGCCAAAAGCATTAGAAGACAAAGTGATAAACTTAATTCAATAAATTGCCCTAAAACATAAATTACAATAATATCAATTAAAAACATCAGTGATGCCCACATCCATGTTGTGGATATTTCAGTTAATAATCTTGTAATAAATCGGGTTTTTTTCTCTTCTGCAATCATAGGCACAACATTTAATATTCCCACAATAATTGTTAAAATAAGCAATGTTAAATCATCTAATGGATAAAATAACATGAAAATATACTTGAATAAGAAAAATTCAAAGAGCATGTAAAATGGTGTCATAAAAATTACTCTGCGTGTTCTGAAACTCATCAGCATTAACTCCAAAATTTTATATATTACTACATAATATATCTTAAATATTATTTAAAATAAAAATATGTTGAGTGATTTTTTGAAAAATAATTCTAAAAAAAGCGAACCTAAAAGTCAAAGCCAAAAATCAGCAGTCTTCACAAAGGACAACAAAAACAATGCACAATGTATTGTTTTAAAAGCTGTAGGCTACCCATTTGAGTTTGAAATGATGGAAAATAGCTTAGAAATCACTGATGAAGGATTGTTTGAACAGTATGCTCGTGACCAGTGGCTAGGCATGGAAGTCAATAGTGAAACATATCTCTTTGATCAAAAAATCATCCCCGATTTTGCATTCAAGGTAATATCTGCAGAACCTGAAAATTCAATAATTTCAGAAAAAACAAAAATAGAAATAATTATTGACAAAAAAAATAACAAAACAGATTTGACTGAAAGCACTGTTAAACTATCAGATGTTGTTGGTCAAACAAATGCAAAAAACAAAATTAAAGTTATTGAAAAATTTTTGTTAGACCCTGAAAGCTTTGGTGTGTGGGCTCCAAAAAATATTCTATTTTATGGTCATCCAGGTACTGGTAAAACCATGCTTGTCAAGGGACTTGCTGGAGAGGTTGAAGTTCCTTTGCATTTAGTTAAGGCAACTTCATTAATCGGCGAACATGTTGGTGATGCTGCATCTAAAATACATGATTTATTTGAAAAGGCATCTAAAAATTCACCATCAATCATATTTATTGATGAAATTGATGCAATTGCACTTCACAGATCATTCCAGTCATTGAGAGGGGATGTTTCTGAAATTGTTAATGCACTTCTAACCGAATTAGATGGAATTGATGAAAATAAGTTCGTCATTACTATTTGTGCTACAAATAACCCCTCTTCATTGGATAGTGCGGTTAGAAGCCGTTTTGAAGAGGAAATCGAATTCATCCTCCCAAATGATAAAGACAGATATGAAATATTTAAAAGAAACATTGAAACTCTTCCTATTGATTGTGATTTGAATATTGGGAAATTAGTTAAATTATCTAAAAATATGTCCGGAAGAGACATTAAAGAAAAGATACTTAAAACCGCACTCCATCATGCAATAGCTAATGATAAAGATATTGTTGATATGAGTGATATTGATTATGCTTTTGAATCAAGTAAAATCCGAACAGAAAATATAAAAGGAATGTTTGAATGAATTTATACGATAATGTTCACAATGCATTTAAATTTACCATAAAAAACTGGAAAGTCATTATATTATTGGGAATAATATTAAGTATTGGTGCTTCACTAACAGAAATGAAAACTGATAATTCAATTTTATTAACAATATCAATAATAATATCAACAATATTATTATTTTTTGAAGAATCATATCGTTATAAGATAATTGAAAATACTATTATGGGCGATAACAACCCACCTAAACCTGAATTTAATACTAGATTTTTAAAAGAAGGGATGATTGAATCTTCCATTTTGTTCATTTATACAGTCATTGCATTAGTAATATCCCAATTAATAGACATGATTAGTGATTTTTCAATCCAAACAATTTTATCTATTTTAGGAATTATAATATTTTTTTCAGTTATCGCATCAGGCATTAACAAAGCTCTGCATGACGGTAAATTTAAATCTGCATTCAACTTAATTGAAATATTTGCATTTTATAAAAATATAGGATTTAAAAATGCATTATTTTTAATTATTACCGGAACAATAAGTTATACATTAATTATAGAATGTGTCTTTGATTTTGGTAATTTAAATTTAACTGGTTTTATAGATATTATAATATCATTCTTTTTAAGTCCAATACTATTAGTGTTCCTGACCAGATTAATGGCTCTTTTTGGAAGAGAAGCCGTTAATGATTAAAATCAAATATATACTCTGCTGAGTTTAAAACATCCTTTTTATCTTCACATGCGGCGTTTTTTAAATTTTGTGAAATGTCAAAAAATATTTTATTCACAATGGAATTTGTTAAATTATTTAAAATTTTACTACTACCATCTACATCAGACAACTTTGAAGATGCTTTTTTTGTTTCACGTTGTCTTATTTCTTCCATAGACATTCTTAAACTAGATAGTAAATCTTCAACTTCCATTATTTTAAATGAATCTTTAAGTAAATGATATTCTTCGTTGATGATAATTTCGGCTTCATCGAATTCTTTCACACGAAGTTTTGTGTTATAATCCGCAATTTCGCGCAAATCATCAATATTAAACAGTTTAACATCCAATTCCTTAACATCATCAGAAATATCTCGAGGATTAGCAATATCAACCATCATTAAATCAGAATTAGTCAAACCAATATTTTCAAGCCTTTGTTTAGTTATTATTGAATGAGGTGCACTCGTAGCACTTATGACCAAATCAGCAGTTCTTAAATATTCATCGAGCTGTGAAAACAAAATTGCAGTTCCATCCAAATCCTCTGCAAGTTCAACTGCAACATAATAAGTCCTATTAGCTACAAAAATTGCATTCAAATCCTTTTCAGCAAGTGCTTTAGCTACCAATTTACCCATTTTTCCAGCACCAATGACCAGAACAGATTTACCTTTTAAATCACCCAAATGAGATTCTGCCAAATCAACAGCTGCAGAACCGATTGAAACAGAACCCTTATTGATATTGGTTTTATTCCTAACAACCTGCCCCACATGAATAGCTTTTGTAAAAATTAAGTCAAGAGATTTTCCGCAGTGGCGTTCCTTTGTAGCTTTAGCCTTGGAATCCTTTACCTGTCCCAATATCTGGTCTTCACCGACAATCATTGATTCCAGACCAGAGGTCATACGAAGCAAATGCATAACAGACGCATCACCATATTCAATTATAATGCTTTGATTTTCATGAGAAAGCAGATCATCATCCGGTGAAATATAATCATTGTGAATATAATATTCCTTACGATTGCAGGTGGAAATTTCAACATATTCATTGATGGAATACTTTTCCTGCAATTCATCAAATAAATCATCGATTTGTTTTGAAATATTCTCCATTGATTGAATATCTGCAATTTTATGGTCAACTCTTAAATTAAGTATCATCAAAATCCCCCTGTATTAACTCAAAAATAACTGATTTTGCTTCATCAATTTTTCTAGATTTAATTAATTCCTGAATCTCTTCATTTTCAAAAATTTCATATAAATAATCCCGTCTGTCCTTTTGATTGGAAACATATTCCTTTAAAAGTGAACGTGAATAATCCTGCAGTTCAATTTCTAAAATATCATCTTCAGTGATGATTGATTGTATTCTTTTTCTTAGTTGTTTTGCCATCAATGGACTTTTGCCATTGGTAAAAATAGAAATTTCAATATCTCCAATATTAAAACTTGTTGGAACAATTATATCCCCATTATCCGGAAAATCAGCACGATTTACTAATTTATCTTTAGATATATCTGCAACATAATCAGACAATTTTCTATCACCGCTTGCTATTACAACCAAATCTGACCAATCAACCAAATCATCCACATCATCAGTGGAATATAATTCAGCCCCATTTTTGGACAGTTCTTCATTGATTGAATTACCTGCAAGTTTTACAATTGCCCCATGATTTAAAAATTTATTTGCTCTTCTGGTTGCAACTTCACCAGTACCTAAAATAAATACTTTCAAAGCTGAAGTTTTTAAATAAAGAGCAGTCCAATCCATTTTAATCAGAATCTTGTAATGATTTTGCCTTAAGAACACTGACCGCTTTTCTCAAGTCATTATTACAATCAGTTAACACATTCATAGCTTCAAGTTTTGAAATGTTGAATGTTTCGGCAAGAGCTTCGGCTTTTGCATCCGGTGCTGGCTTTTGAACACCAATCAACTTTTCTGCAAGTTCTTTTTTCAAATCCAAATACTCATCATAACTCATTCCCATATTTCTTAAGGTCATATCCCTTAATGGACAAGGTTTAGATGGTTTGCAACACCAAATTAATGAGCCAAAACAAGTGCCTGCTCCTTCGCCCAATCTTGTATTTTTGCCAAATTCTGTTTTAATTTGAATATATTCCTGAGGAGTTAAGTTTACCTCCTCCAATGCATTTAAAACAGGACATGGCTTTACAGGAGGACAGCAGAAAGCAAGTCCCCTTATATCTCCACCTCTACATATATGAGATGGTGCATCTTCCCAAGTCATAATAATTCTCCATAAAAATATAATATTTTAATTTATCTTAATGGCAATATATAATACTTTGTAAAAATTGACCTGATTTAAGCAATCTTTTACTTTTGCAAAAATTACTATTATATATGGAAAACATATATTATTTTTGGAGATTATTTTATGAAATTATGGAATCCTGTTGCATTTTTTATTAGCTTAATTATGAGTATTGTAATGGCTTTAATCTTTTCATACCCTCAGGGAATGCCTGTTTGGTTATGTTTTGCATTATGGCCCGTGAGATGGCCTGTGGCATACTTTTTTGCTAACTTCATTTGTAATCCTTTAGGATTTAAACTGGCCGTTAAAGTTTTTAACTTTGATCCTCAAAAGGAATATGGTATCTGGAACCCTGTTCCATTCTTCATTAGCATGCAGATGAGTTTTATCATCCCCTTAATCTTTGCTGCAGGATTTGGAGGAATGAGCTTTGATGCATTCATCTATATGTGGCCAGTAAGATGGTTTGTAGCATACTGTTTAATTAACTTCATTGTTAGAAAGCTTGCATTTAAATTAGCAATTAAAGTATTCAATTATAATCCTGAGGCACATTAATGGAAATAAACGGAATAAACATTACAGTTCAAAGAAAAAATATCAAAAACATGTACCTTCGAGTGCTTCCGCCCGAAGGTAGTGTAAAAATTTCAGCGCCTTATTTTATAAGCGATGATGCAATAATCGAGTTTGTAAATTCCAGAATGGATTGGATTTTAGACAAGCAAGCTAAAATTAAAAATAAGGAGTATATTCCACCTTTAAAGTATGTAAACGGTGAAAAACACATGCTTTGGGGTGATGAATATAATCTGCAGTTAATATCCAATAACATCAAAACCGCTTTTGTAAAAGAAAATACTCTATATTTGCCCGTTTCAAAAAGAAGCAAACAAAAAAATCGCCAAAAGACCTTAGAAGACTTTTACAGAATAGAACTTCAAAAGGAAATAGCCAACATTTATGACAAGTGTACGGGAATTGTTGGAATGGAACCCTATGAAGTTAAGATTCGTAAAATGAAAAACTGGGGCAACTGCAAGCAAAACAAAATTATTACTCTTAACTTAAATTTAGCAAAAAAGCCTAAAATCTGTTTAGAATACGTTTTTATTCATGAATTATGTCATTTGATTGAATTCAATCATTCAAAAAATTTTAAAATACTGATGGATAAGAATTGCCCTAATTGGCGTGAAATAAAAAAAATATTGAATAGTTAAAAGAGAATAATTATCCTCTTTTAAGCATGTCTTCTTTTTCGTCCGGAGTGAGTTGATTAACGATATCTTCAGGAGTACCAATATCCAACAATTTTCCTCCTCTCATTAAAGCAGCCCTATCACAAACATCCAATACAAAGTCCATATCGTGAGAAATAATAATAAATGTTTGTTCTAATTCAGTACGTGCTTTTAATATTGAATCTGTAACAACTACACGAGTAATCGGATCCATTGTTCCTGTAGGTTCATCCAATACAATAAGCTTAGGTTCCTTGATTAATACCTGCGCAAGAGCTACCCTATGTTTTTCTCCCACACTTAACTCATCAGGATGCTTATCCAAAATGGATGTTGCAGTTGATTCATCAAATCCTACAGTAGTCAATGCATGAATTGCTTTGATTTTACCGAACTCTGCAGGAAGTTCTAAACTGATAGCATCAGTCAAGTTTCCTAAAATAGTTCTATGAGGATATAAGGAATATTCCTGGTGCAATAATCCGATATATGGCATGATACGTCCACGGTTAAGAGGTCCCACCTTTGTCATGTCAACCCATTCATCTTCACCAAGCCTGATTTCAATTTTACCGCTGCTTGGATCAGTCAGACCCATCAACATTCTTGTCGTGGTAGTCTTACCTGAACCGCTTAAACCTACAATACCGAATATTTCCTCTTTGTTAATGGTTAAGGTTACACCGTCAACAGCCTTGATAACTCCTCTTTCAATAGAGTAGTAATGTTTTTTAACGTCTTCCAATACAACTTCAGGTTCACCGAATTCTGGAATCTCCGGTTTTTCCGGAACAGGAACAGTGGCCATAAAGTTGTCTACAACAGTTTGTGGTTCCCCTTCCTCTTTGATTTCACCATTTTCAAACCATACAACCTTATCTGCAAGTTCTGTCATGACTTCTGGCCAGTGTGAAGTAATCAGCATTGTGATTCCTTCATCCTTTACACCTTCTTTTAAGGTATTGTGAAGTTTTACTGCAGTTTGTGGGTCTAGTGTACCTGTCGGTTCATCTGCTAAAAACATCATTGGGTCTTTAGCAAGCTGTCTTGCAAGCACAACTCTCTGTTTTTCCCCACCACTTAAATCACGTGCAATGTGTGTAATACGATGGTTCATTTGAACCATTTCTAATAAATCTAATGCTTTGTAGAGGCCTTCTTCATAATCGATTCCATCACCCATAGCTCTCATTACATTTTCAATTACAGTTTCTTCATCATATAATGCAAAGTTACGTTGCAACATGATGGAAATTCTTCTTTTTATCGCAGCGAATAATTTTCTGTCACAATTAAAGAAATCAACTTCCTGAACTGAAAGATCACATCCGCAACTGCATTTTTCACCATCTTTTGATGGCGGTTCAATAGTCAAACAGTTAGGACATACTGCAACATTCATTAACACTTTACCGGAATCTGGCTTATAATCAAGTGTTCCTCTGAGCATGTTGATTAAAACAGATTTTCCACTTCCACTACGACCTAAAATACCTAAGGTCTCTCCCTCATCAATTGTTAAGTTAATATCCTTTAAAACATCAACACCATTAAAAGATTTTGTAATGTTTTTAAGAGTTATAAAATTCATTGAACATCACCTATTGTATATACTAATAATAGTTTTAATTTTAAATATTAATAAGACTTTTGTTTTAAAAATTAGCAATATCAAAATTTAATGTTCCGGAAATTACTCCACGAGCTATTGAAAACCCATAAACTCCAGATCGATACATTTTTCTTATTTTTTCAGGAGAATCAATTGAATTATTTCCAATAACTTTAATATTCGTATTATTACAAACATTTTCCAGCAATTTCCAGTCTGCATCAAAAACATTGGGATCCATTGCGTCCAAATGCAGGTAATCTGCGCCGGCACTTTCTATTGCCCTTGCAATTTCTAATGTATCAATTCCTTCAACATTTGCACGTATCTTCACAGACACTTCACTTTCTGCATCATCAACAATTTTAGAGATAAAATCAACCAAATCAGGCCTTTTTAACATCTCCTGACCACAACCAATAGAAGTTATTTCTTCTTGACGGCAATGACAGTTTATTTCTATAATATCCAAATTATTTATTTTTGAAGCTTCAATTATTGGTTGGGGGATTGTTGAACGTACATTAGCACTGACCACCACATCAGGATGAACTTCCTTTATCAGATTTACTTCATTTTCTATATGGGGAATGATTTCATCCAGTTCAAAGTGAAATTCCTTTCTTCCCCTTTCAATGATTTTTTGAGATGCTTCTATAGTTTTTTCATCCAAACTATATCCGCCTAAAGTAACCGCATCAAAACCATATGGAATAACCTTGTTTAAGAACTTTGAATCCGTTATTCCTGCCATTGGTGCAACTACTTTTATTTAAAACACCCCAATCAGTATTCTTTTTCTACTACCCAAGTCCAAGGTTCATTATCACGTTCGCGTATTTCTTCAAGACCAATATCCGCCATATATGCTGCATCTTCGGCATTCTTGCCTCTTCCGATTCCGGCCTTAAGACCGATACCAATCTCTTCATCAATTTCAACCAGCATATCCTTAATCTCTTCTTCACTTAATCCGTTACATGGAGACATGAAGTTATCTCCACCAATGAAAAATAATAATGCTCCTTTTTTAATTAATTTAGTCATCAAGTAATGTTGAGCTTTATTGACCATGAAACTTGTATCAAAAGCAGATTCTATATCAGTTAAAGTTTCAGTTACACTATTAATATCAATATGTGCAGCTTGAACAAAGCTGTCTTCTTCAGAAACCAAACTATCAATAGCTAGAATTTCTTTTCTTTTTGAAGATTGTGCTCCGCCTTCTTTTTGAAGTGCAATAGTAGCTAATCTTTGAGCCTCATGAGGAGTTTCTGCAGCTCCAACACCCATACTTATAGTTATTGGATATCTGTTTCTGATTGATCTTTGAATTCTTAAATGATCCTCTTCATCCAAACCGTTTGAAATAGCTAGCAAATTGTCAAACCTTGTGAAAAAAACTAAACCTTTTTTATTTCCAAAATGATTATTCAAGTCTGCAAATAAATTTGCTTGTAACATTTGTAAATCTGATTCAGTACGTGGTCTTGGAGTCACTGTCCATGGACCATAATTGTCAATTTGTATCAAAGTCATTTGTATCATTACATTACCGCCTATTATTATACGATGCTATCCAAAATTTTTTTAGCCAAATTAATTTTAGCATCTGAACTATTCATTATAGTATTTGTAATTATTACTTTATTAATAATTTCGATTAAATTTTCTTTCAAATTTTCATCTTGTTCATCAATAACCAAAACATCTAAAAATTCCTGATACAATTTTGCAACACCAACTGATGAAACTTCAATATCCAAAGCTTTCATAAATTTGGATGCTGGTCCTGAAACTGAGTCATTTCCAATTATTGGTGAAACCGCAACAACAAAAGTATCTTTTAAAGCTTCTTTTACACCATCAAGAGAAAGTATTGGCAATATTGAAGTTATTGGATTTGATGGTCCAATTATTACCGCCTCGGAATTTTTGATTGCATCAATTACACCGTCAGCCGGTTTGACCTTTGAAAAAACAACATCCTTCACTTCAGGTTCTGACTGATGTTTAATTAAAAAATCGTGGAATTCCAATTCACCAATATCAGTTACAATTTTAATTTCAGAATTTTCATTGCTCATTGGAATAATTTTAGAATTAATACCCATATGTTTCGCTTGAATATTAACACTTTCTTCAAGCGAATGATTTTGCATCAATAGAGTCTTTTGTATTTTGGTAGCTCTGTCAATATCACCTATTCTAAGCAACTCTGGAGATGATAATTCTGCAAGTCTTTTATTGGTGATAAACGTATCGCCCTTAACGCCATACCATGTCTCGTCATTAATCATGTCAGCCATTGTGTATAAGACAGTATCAATGTCTGCAGACACATAAACTCCTGAAAAATAATCATTTTCCAAAGTATTAACTATGATAGACAAATCTTTAGTGTCAACAACTTCCTTAATTCCCTGTAACAATTTTGGAGTACCCGTCCCTCCAGATAAAACAGTGATCATAATAAACTACCTTCTAAATACATCAAATTCTTTTGGTCTGAGCAAAGGCCTAATATCTGAATCGGTTTTTCTTAAATGATTAAAAGCACTGAACCCAGAAATAATAACCACAGGAAGGCCCTCATCAGCCTGACCCATAATTAATGAAGCGGCACTAGCCAATTCATCAGCCGTTGCAATTTCTGTTGTTTCAAGTTCACGCCCATACAAATCTTTTTCACCAACTCTAACCCATAAAGGATTGATACCGCTGCATCCGATGGCAGTGCCTATTGCACCGATACGAAATGCTCTTCCCTGAGTATCAGTTATAATAACAGCCAAATCCTTTTCAAATTCAGATTCCAAAAATTCACGAATTTCTCTCGCTGATTGGTCAGGGTTTTCGGGAACTGGAGTTGCAAGACCATCTTCAACATTGGACTCATCAATTGCGGCATTTGCACAGACAAAACCCTGTTTTGTTTCGGTTACAATAAAATTTGGTCCGACTTCAACTATTTCCGTTGAATTTTGTAAAATTACTTCAACCAATTTAGGATCTTTTTTACAGATTTTTGCAACTTCCACAGCCTTATCAGATGGAACAATATCATCCAATTTAATAATGTTTCCTTCAGCCTTTGAAATTAATGTCTCAGCAATTAAAATAATATCCCCATCACATAAATCATAATCAGAATTTAAAATAGCTTCTTTAATTATTTTGGAAATATCATCACCAGATTTAACTAAAGGAATACCTTCTAAGCCAATTAACTTAATTTCCATAGTATCATCTTAAAAAAATAAAAAATTATGGATTATGAACTGCTATAGTCCATTCTCCATCAAAAACAGTAGCACAGGATGTTACCGGTTTTTTATAATTCGCAAAAGTGCCTTCATCAAAAATAAATTTGGCAGCTTCCTGAGAGGTCTTTGCTGAAAATTCAACAGAATCATGAACCTGACTGCCGTAAGTTGATATGAATACGGCTTCCCCATAAGGCACTTCTTCAACCAACAATTTTTTATCGTTAGCAATTCCAACATAACAAGCATATTCATCCTTTTTGTTTGTAGATGTTACAACACCTGCAATACGTGGAGTATGATAATCATCCTTTTCATAGTCCATAGTTAGTAAAGAATATGCTATTGCATCCTTGATATTCATTCCCAAAGATATTTTATCTGCAATTACATCAGTATGGGATCCATTTGATACAATCGCAGTATCACGAACAATACGCAGGCTATTGTAAGTGATATATGTATTTTCATAAATATCCTTTTCAAAACCTTCCTTTGGAACAACAGCTGCCCTATTATCAAATTTTATGCATTGCCTATTCGGAAATGACCTACTAGACACTCTGTATGCTGCAAAAGGTTTTCCATCACTATTCATTCCTATTGACAATATTCTACCAGTATACATACAATCTCTCCCTATTAGACTTTTGGACGTTGAACTGCTTGATCTGGAGAAATTCCATTAGGAGTATTGATGATAATTTCACCAGGTTTAATCGATATCTGTCCCTCATCCATAACCTTCGCCTGAACTCCAACAGCACCGCCGCTAATGGCATCTGAACGGTCAACACCATTAACAGTAACCTTATGCAAATTAGCAACAGGCACAATATAATACTCAGCATTACCTGATGTATCAGTTACATTAGGTTTACCGGTTGCACCACTGTCTGTAGCATCCATTGGTGCATCCACAGCTGAAAAATTACTAGTAACAACTAGAAAAATCATTATTGTAAATAAAATATCAATAAATGGAACTAAATTAATATTCGGTTTTTGATTATCCAAAAACCTTTTTTTATAAGATTTAACATCAATTGACATATCAACCACTTATTGTCTCAATTTACTTTCAGTAATTTCTGCATTCACATTACATTTTTCTAAAATAATATTAGAAATACTCTTATCCAACATACTCGGTTTAAATGAAACCTTGATATTTGCATAAGGATCTGAAATCAATCTTGTATTGACAACACCTTCTGCTTCCTGAAGTGCTGAAACAGCACATTCAACATTAGCTTCCACCCTAACTTTTACGACAGCAAAACCCCAGTTGGTCATTTTTGTAGCAAGCTCAATCTTATCCATTTCAGCTTCAATGAGACCTTGGATATAAGTATATAACGGTAAAAGAATAATAACAACCAAAAGACCCATAATGGTAGTGGTAAGTGCTACATAAATACCTTCAGCCATAGCAGCTGAGTTAGGGTTAACACCCAATGATTTGAAAGTCATCCAGATACCAATAACGGTACCGATTAACCCGATGAAAGGAGCTAGTTCAGTAATAGTTTTAATAGTGCTTAAACCTTTAGTCATTTTAGCAACTTCAACAATAAAGATTTGTTCCATACTTTCTTCAACTTCAGTTTTGTTCTTATAACCAATTTTTAAAGTTTCTGAAATAATCCTGGAAACAGGATTTTTAAATCTGTTAATTTGTTTTAGCGCTTCCACTGCACCTCCTCTTTCCATGGATGCAGTTACAACACCAAATATTTCAGTGGTGTCTACACGACTAATTTTTCTAAGATACGCAATTTTTCTAAGAGCGATAATAAGACCATAAATACCTATAAAAAGGATAATATATGTAATAATTCCTCCCTGAGTAAATATATCCATTATCCCATTAAAAACTGGCGTAATATATTCCATAACCATATTTTTCCTCTATATAAATTATATTAAAATAATCATTTATAAGAATAATATATTATTTCATATACTTAAAAATAGCTATTTATAAAATTAGATTAAAGTGGTTTGAACATCCTTAAGCTTTGCAACAGTTGACCATGACTTGCGAACAAAGACGGGCATTTCGTTATAGGTATAATTTGATAGAAATTTTTTTGTTGTTGGATCTGAAGGATATCCTGAGCCAATTCCACCAACATCTTCAAAGCATTTGTTGATTTCGGCGATTGCCTCATCCCTTGTTTGTTTTGCAATGATTGATGCTGCGCTTACTTCAATGTATTTGTCATCAGCCTTGTGTTCAGCTTTTACATGCTTTCCGGTTGCTCTTTGAAGCTTGTCCTGAAACCTTTGAGGCTTAACATCAACTGCATCAACAATAGCTTCATCAAAATCAAGTTTTTGAATAAGTTCCTGCATTCCTTTGCGCTCAATTTCATTTAAATTAACACCCTTAGCTCTTAAATTATCAATATCCTGTGCAGAATATACTACAGTATCAAAAACAAACATCTTTTTAAGTTTACGGGCCAGAACTTCCCTTCTTTGAGGAGTTAATTTTTTTGAGTCCTTGACACCCATATTGTCCAAAATAGCTTCCTTGCGTTTGTCAATTACAACGCCAGCAATAACAAGCGGGCCTAAAACAGAACCGCGTCCCGCCTCATCAATGCCTAAAATATCCATATTATCAAAAAAAAGTAAAAAAAAGAAATAATTTATTGGAATTATTTCATAGCTCTTAAACGTACTTCCGGTTCTAATGCAAGTGGTTCTGCTGCAACAATAGCAGTTCCTTTTGCAACCACAGTCATTGGATCGTCAGATATTTCGATTGGAATGGAAATTTCATCAAAAATTCTTTCTTTGATACCGCGAAGTCTTGAACTTCCACCAACTGCAACAGAGTTATTGTATACACCCATCATTAATTCCGGAGATAATCTTTCTAAAACTACATTCAAACCATCAATGATATCTTGCATGAATGGTTCTACTGCATCCGCCACGAGCATTGAGTCAATGACAACTTTTTTAGGCCTGTTAGTTTCTAGGGATTTTCCAATTACTTCTACGCTTAAGTTTTCAAGTTGTTCTGAACAGTGTACCATACCAACTTCCATTTTTGCAGATTCCGCATCATGAATACCAATTGCTACATCGTATTTTTCTGCTACAAGTTCGACAATCTTATTGTCGATGTCATCTCCACCACATCTAACGGTTTCTATATCATTAATACCACCGAGAGAAATGATAACAATATCAGTTGAACCTGCTCCGATATCAACAACCATTGTACCGTTTGGTTCAGCTATAGGAAGTCCGGCACCAATAGCTGCTGCAAGACCTTCACTAATAACAAGAATGTTTTGTGCACCTGCTTTTCTTCCAATTTCTTCAGCTGCATTCTTTTCCACTTCAGATGCGTCACCAGGAATACCAATAACTATTCTTCCAACACTTTCGCCTTCATTGATACCAATTTGCATTGCTTTAATGAGTAAAGCTTGTGCCTGTACAACGTTTTCAATTACACCTTTTTTAAGTGGTCTTACTGCAAGAATATCTTCAGGAGTTCTTCCCAACATTTTTTTAGCTTCTTCACCAACAGCTAAAACTTCACTTGGATCATCTTTTTTAACTGCAACAACTGATGGAATTTGGTATAAATCAAATTTATCGCCTGATGGTTTGGCTATAACAGTGTTTAAAGTTCCCAAATCTATCCCTAAACTATTACTAATAACTCTGGTATCAACAACTTCTTGTTCTTCCTCATCATTTCCGAAAATATTCATGACTAATCCTCCGTTATAATATCTTTAAAATCTATAACAAATATTTTATTAGATGTAGCAATACTTTGAACCTTTTCAACGTCTTCATCATTTTCTACTGAAATAAGTATTGTTGACAAAACAACCTCATTTGCATTATAAAATGGTTTTAAAGCAGATTTAATAAAACCGGGTAGTTTAACATCATCATTTATATCAACATCAATGAATCCTGTAGTTTGAGATTCCTGCAAAATCGCAAATGGAATTCTTGACTTTTCTATAACTGATACAGAATCCCTTATTGTATCATCAGGCGCAACAAAAGCCATTAGTTTGGAGCCTTCATTCAAGTAGAAGTGTGAAACCTTAATAAATGCTCCTCCCTTGGAAATGGAAACTCTGCCAAATTCTTCAATCTTTCGAGAGTTACCGTAAAGCATGATAAAATCAAACTTTTTACTTAATTTGCCTTCCTTTAATACAACATGTTCTCTGAATAGAATTTTTACGCTATTTTTGGATGCTATGGCCTTATAAGCTATATCATCTATCAAACCGACATTGCCTGCAACAATACACCATATATTATCATCAATTTTATCTTCATCAGAAGTAATCCTTGCTGCTTGTCTGAGAATGCGTATATTATCTTCTATCATCTAACTACTCACAATTATATTAATATAAGTTCCAAATACTTTTAATCAATAGTTAAATTAATTAAAAAACCCGATTTAGCTTTGAAAAAAATCGCTGAAATAAGGCACTATTAATTAAGGTCTAACAATATTAAATTACTTTAAATTATTATATATATTTTATCTTTAATTGAAATTTTTTTAATTTTTAAAGCAATATTTGGCAGCCCAATCAATTTTTTTAACTTGATAAAAATTACTTATTTTATAAAAAATAACCAAATATTAGTCAAAATAATTTAAATAAGTAATTATAATCTTTTATATAAGTTAAACTTAATAATCACAAGATTAATAATAATATTAAAGCTTTTTAGAAATTTTTTATAAAATTATTAAAAAAGCTTCCTAAGTATTTGGATACCTATCACAGCATTACCTCTTTAATCCAAATACTTAGTTTTTATTAAAGTTAATGAGGGTTTAGTATGATAAAACCAGACAAACCGAATTATCCGAAAGGATTCGGCGAACTTGATGATTTAAAAAATAATGAAATTCCAAGACCGAAACCAAAACAAGAAAAAGAATTAACAGCGATTGAAGTCTTCAACAATAAATTAGGTTCATTATTCAAAAACAGAAAATCTGAGGATATCAGTGATGAGAAAAAAAGAAAAATCGGAAAGATTATCACAACAATAATCATCCTGACACTAATAATTTCAGCATATTATTTTATTATTTATGAACCGACACAGCAGGAACTTAATGAAGCGAAAACCTCAAAATTAAATGAACTGCATTCCCTCTACAAAGGCCCAATGGCAGATGCAGGAAATGTTTATACATTAGAATCCAAAATAAATGATGCTAATAACATTTATGAAGTTCAATCAATAAACATTGTCAAGCTTGCAACAACGGACTGGAAAAAATTCCATATTAAAAGCATTCATGAAAATACAGATCAGTTTAACCGGACAATGGCAGTTTATGAAAATAATTCAAGAAACACAATAATGCCTGCCAGTGAAGCAATAGACTTTGTAAATTCAAACAATGTTGAAAAGTTATCTGAAGTCATATTTGAAAAGCCAAATACAGTATCAGTCCCGATAATGGTATCCCGCCTGCAGGCAGGAGCCGGACTTGTAAGCGTCGGAAGCATTGTTGACATCTACAAAAACAACAATGATACTTTCAATGACTCAGCAGATACGAACAAAAGCGAGGCCGATGTCAGTGGATGTACTGTATTATCAATAATGAGATACGAAGACAATGGCGAAATAGATTCACAATATTCTAAAGGAAATACAATTGTGGAAGGAAACAACACTAATCCAAATGAAAATACACAAACTTTTACTTCAAATGTTTTGGAGATGCTTAAAGGAGCAATTATTAAAGGATATGATGAAAAAACTACAATGGACATGTTAAAGGATTATGGTATTAAGCTATCAAATTATGAAAGACAGATTAACCTTGGAGATTTGGATGCGGAATATATGCTTTTAATCGAAGTACCGCAAGACAAGGTATCTTTTATAATAAATAATATGGACAGCATTGTCCTGACAATACCAACTACAAAAGCACCGTCATGGATGTCCACTGAAATCAATTCAACATATGCCGGATAGAAAAATTATATTAATAAAATTAACAAAAATGATACTATGGCAAAATCAGTTATTTCAACAGTTATTGTAATCATATGTATTATAATAATAGGTTTATATGCAGCAGGAGAAGTTAATTATTTTTCACAAAAAACCGTGAGTGAGAAAAATATAACCTCTCCAGTAGTATTGATTGAAAAAGTAGGAATTAATGAGAAAATAAATAATGTTAGTTTATCACAGGGAGTAATGCTTGATGAAAAATCAGGCATCCCAACACAGGGCGATGTTGTGCTGTTTGGACATAGAACACTTCAGGGCTCACCATTCCTAAGATTAAATGAAGTGAATAATGGAGATACCATAACATTGGAATGGCCGGGAATCGGTGAAGTCAAATATAGCGTAACGAACAAAAAGATAGTACCTGCAACATATAAATTGGAAACCAATCAAAGCGGAAACCATATTTTGTTGATTACTTGTGACCCAATTGGTTCTACAGAAAACAGATTGATTATTGAAGGTGAACAAACAAATGTTAGTGGAGTGAATGAAAAAATCATTTCAGACAATCCGCAGCAATCCAATGCATTTATAATTACAGGAATATTCTCGATTATTGGTCTTATAATATCATTTATTTATCCAAAGGACTCCAGACCTTATATTTTAGCCACTGTATTAATAATAACAATAATGCTTGTGTATTTCTGCTTTAATCCGATGTCTTCACAGTTTATTTATGACAATATTATCATTTTGAATGGTGGAATTTAAATGGACGTTAATGAAAAGTATTTCTCAAACATAACTTCCCGTGAAAGGGCAATATTTGAAGGTGGAATCAGCATGGGTGCACTATTCCATCAATTTGTTGGAACACCAGTCAATATCAAAACAAAAGAAGGATTGGAAAGAACAATCGAAGAGTCATTTAAACTTCAGCCGGCAATTGAGGATGTTGAAGTCAAAATCAACTTAAATGACAATACTGGCTTTGATTATATTTCACTTTCCGGAGATATGCTTGATGTTAGAATACATACTGTAGTGGATGACGTTAAAGCAATAATCAGAATAGAGTATATTGAAGAGTTGAATTATCCTTTAATGTATGTTGAAGAAATTTAGAATAACTCTTCCAAATCATTTAAAAATTCTTCTAAATGAGTTTTAGTTACATGGTTCATCAGAACAATCCTGATTGCTTTTGGACAGTTTGCAACTGAAACTTTCCACCCATTTATTTTTTCTAATTCTTTTGATAATTCATCCGGACTTTTTTTAGGATGGTTAAAAGCAACAATATTCAATTCGGGCTCGACTATAACATCATAACCTATTTTTTCAAGAGATTCTTTTAAAAAGAGAGTGTTTTGCATCAGTTGGTCTGCAAGTTCAGCATAACCGGAACGACCGAAATATTTTAAAAGTGCATATGTTGCAACAGTTGATGCTCCAAGTCTAGTTCCAACAATTGTTGATTGAGTTTTTACAGTCAAATATGGAGAATCTACTGCCATAACTTCAAGATATTCTTTTTTTCTAAAGATTATTCCTCCTGCAGGAATCGGTGCAAGACCCATTTTATGAGGATCTACTGTTATTGAACAGACTCCAGGAAGCTTAAAGTCAAACTCTGGAAAATCATAGCCAATATCCTTTAAAAAAGGTATTGAAAAGCCACCGAATGCAGCATCAACATGAAAATAGATATTGTTTTCATAAGCAATTTGAGATATTTCTTCAATTGGATCGATCAGTCCCAATTCAGTTGTACCAGCAATTGCTACAATCGCAACAGTATTATCAGTAATTTTATTTTTAACAGATTTAACATCGATTTTATAATTTTCATCCAAATCCGCTTCAATGATTTTCAGATTCATCATGTCCGCTGCCTTTTTAAATGAAAAATGAGCTGATCTTGGAAGGATTATTTCACCATTTTTAATTCCTTTATATTTTCTTGCATGATTTCTTGCAGCCCTTACAGCCATAATATTGGCTTCAGTTCCGCCAGTTACAATATTTCCATAAGCATTATCCAAGTTCAACAATTTACCAATGATTTTAATTGTTTTGTCTTCCGTGGCTTTTGTTCCCTTAAAAAGACCTGGATCTCCAAGGTTGCTGTCAAGAAATTTAGTGTAAACTTCCTTTGCAAAAGGATGTGCTTCTGTACACATTGATCCTAAAATACGGCCACTGGAATATTTTAAATCTTCATTTTGAATTGAATCCAATTCTTTTAAAATTTCATCTTTATCTATTGGCAAATCATTCATAAAATCATCTATTAATAATTAAAATTAAAAAAAGAAAAAAAGAAAAAATTTATTCTAGACGCTTACGGGCAGCTTCTAAAATAATTTTTTGTTCAGCTCTAGCTACGGTTTTTCTAACTTCAGCTACAGCATCAGCATTGGAACTAACAGAGGTAATTCCAAATTTAACGAGTTTTTCAACTATGTGTGGAACACTACCTGCTTGACCACAGATACTGCATGTTACACCTGCTTCAGCACATTTCTTAATAGTTCTTTCTATTAATTTCATTACTGCAGGGTGTTCTTCAGTATAGTGTTTAGCTACGAATTCATTGTTTCTGTCAACTGCAAGAGTGTATTGGGTTAAGTCATTAGTTCCTAAACTTACAAAGTCAACTCCAATAGCCAAGTAGTCTTCAATAGTCAATGCAGCTGCTGGGATTTCAACCATCATACCAAAGTCAACATCCTTGTGAGGTTCAAGGCCTACTTCAGAACATAATGCCTTAGCCTGGATTAATTCAGATGGGCTTTGTGATAATGGAATCATAATACCAATGTTTGTGTATCCTTGTTCGTGTAATTTTTTAATAGCTTTGAATTCACATTTAAGGATTTCAGGTTGATCCAATTCTCTCCTGATACCTCTCCAACCAAGCATTGGGTTGTGTTCTTCAGGTTCGTTTTCTCCACCTTCCAAGGTAATGAATTCATCTGTTGGTGCATCCAATGTTCTGTACCATACAGGTTTTGGATAGAATGCATCAGCTACAATCTGTACGTTTTCAGCAATTGTATTAATCAATTCATCTTCTTTACCGTCAGCGATGAATTTTCCAGGGTGAATTCCTGCAGTTAACATCAAGTGTTCGGTTCTTAAAAGTCCGACACCATCTGCACCTGTTGCTGCTGCACGTTCTGCTGCTTCAGGCATACTTACATTTGCTTTAACTTCAGTTACAGTTAAGATTGGTGCTTCAGCTGCTACTGCAGTTGCTTGAGGAGCTTCTTCTTCAACTTTTTTAATTCCTTCAAATACTAATCCTTTTTTACCGTCCAAGGTAACTCCAGTATTTTCTTTTAATGTTTTTGTAGCATCTCCGGTTCCTACAACACAAGGAATACCTAATTCACGGGAAATGATTGAAGCGTGACAGGTTACTCCACCTTCATCTGTTATGATACCGCTTGCCCTTCTCATAGCAGGCACCATATCAGGAGTGGTCATTGTTGTAACCATTACATCTCCTTCTTCGATTTTGTCTAATTCATCGATGTCTAAAACAATTTTTACATTACCTGTTGCGATACCTGGACTTGCACCTAAACCTCTAACGAGAACTTCACCTTCAACTCCAGCATCATCATCTGCTGCAGGAGCATCGCCGTCTAAGGTAGTGATTGGTCTAGCCTGGAGAAGGAATAGGTTATCTCTTTCAAATGCCCATTCGGTATCCATTGGTTCGCCGTAGTGAGCTTGCACTCTTTTACCCATTTCAGTCAATTCAATGAGTTCGTCATCAGATAAAACACGTTCCATTCTTAAGTTTTCAGGAACATTGACTTTTACACTGGTTCCGCTTTCATCATTAGTGTACATTACTTTCTTATCAGAAATGGTTACATTGATTATTTCATTGTTGGTTTTGTCAACCTGATAGTTATCAGGAGTTACATCTCCAGACACTACTGCTTCACCAAGACCCCATGATCCTTCGATTAAAGCAATTTCTTCACCGGTTGATGGGTTTACGGTAAACATTACACCAGCTTTATCTGCAATAGCCATTTTTTGAACAACAACAGCAATCAATACTTTTGAGTGTTCAAAGTTGTTTTCTTCACGGTAGAAAATAGCTCTTGCTTCAAATAATGATGCCCAACATTTTCTGATGTATTCGATTACTTCTTCATCACCACTTACGTGTAAGAAAGTATCTTGCTGACCTGCAAATGAAGCTTCAGGTAAATCTTCAGCGGTTGCTGATGATCTGATAGCCACATCAGTGTCATCTTCGCCTACTCTTTGACAGAGCTGATTGTAAGCTTCTTTAATAAACATTACCATATCCTCTGGAATAGGAGTTTCAATAATGATAGATTTAATTTCTTCAGCTGCAGATTGAAGAGCTTTTGTATCATTGATATCAATTTGATCTAGGATATCTAAAACTTTATCATTAATTCCAGAGTCTTCCATGAATTTTTCATAAGTTTCTGCTGTTACTACAAAACCCGGCGGGACAGGGATGCCTGCTTGAGTGAGTTCACCCAAATTAGCTCCTTTACCACCTGCAATTCCAATATCAGACTTATTTAAATCTTCAAATTTTTGTACGTACATGAAATATAACCTCTTGGTTTATAAAAATTGAAAAAGTTAAAACTTAGTCAATAATACTATTATTTTTAATTTCTATATTTAAAATACTTTGTTATGTTATTTTCAATTAAGAAATAGGATGAAAAAAAGTTATTGAATAGTTAAAGAAATGGTTGATTAAAATTGCATTAGTTATTATTGTTGCTATTATATTTTATCATTACTTGAATTTAAGTATATTTGTAAATAAAAAAAGAAAAAAATTTAGATAATATATGCATGTAATTAAGAACATTGTGATATTTCAAATCCATGCCCATAAAAAATAACATTTTCCCATAAATTTAAAACTATTTATAAGGGTGTCCGCCAAAATTAATTTTTGAATTTTGTGCAAAAAAATTTTAGCATTATTTTATACTATTTTTTAAATATTTTAATTCATTATTCTTAAATTTTAATTTTATATATTAAATTTTTGTTTTATTTGTTTTTAATTAATTATGAGTTTTTGTTTTGGATTTAACTGTTTTTTAAATAGTTAAGTTTATATACTTTGTTATACATATTTTATATTAGGTATAAGTTATTTTGGTGTTGTTGTTTATGGTTAAAAGAAAATTTGACAAGAATCAGACAAAATTAGGCATTAAGACATTAGATTGGAATGTTCCGAAGGATCATATTTCTCGTTTTGTCGTTGATTTTATTGAAGATGTTTTTCCTCTTTTGGAAATTGATGAACCTAAGAAAAAGAAAAGAAGAGAGCCTTTACCTCTAGATTCAATGTTAAAATTGCTTGTTTATGCTAAAATCCAGCATATTGATAGAACATCCATAATTGCGGATATGGCAAGGTACCATGATATTTTTAGGTTCGTTTGTGACGATATTAGACCATCTGAACGTTCAATTCAAAGGTATCGAAGAGAATACGGTCGTTATTTCGAAGTATTATTACAAATGACATTGAAAAAGGCATTTGATGAAGGTTTTACGGAATTTAATCACGTTGCTATTGATGGAACCATCAAAAAAGCATATAATTCCAACAACAACACAATCTCCAAAAAAGAAACCAAAATATTGGTTGATTACTACGAAGGACGCCCAGTTAGTCCTGAAAGCCTTGAAAAACTCCATAAACCTGCCCAAAGAATATTGGAAAAAAAGGACATGAGTGATGAAGATAAATTAGAACTATTGTATGGAATAGAAACACAATTCACATTCACAGGACAAGATAGAATACCAGTAAACGATATTGAAGCACGTTTTATGAAAGGAAAGAAAGGAAATTACATGGTTGCCTACAATATCCAATCTGCAGTCGATTACGACACCAAACTAATCTGCGCAATAAACGTCACACAAAGCCCAACAGACCATTATGAACTACCAGCAATCGCTAAAAAAGCAATACAAAACGTAAACACCAAACCAAAATACATAAGCGCAGATACAATATATTTAAATCAAATATCACTATCATACCTAGCAGATGAAAAAATAGAAGGATTAATACCAACAAGAAAACAATCAAAAGAAAAAATAGGAAAATTAAACGAAAATCCATACCATAAAGACCACTTTGAATACGATTATGAACAAGATGCATTTAAATGCCCAGAAAACCAATACTTACATTTCTACGCGAAATACACAGAACCACACAAAGATTCAAAAAAACCAGACAAAGTAAAAAGGATATACAACAATTACAATGCATGTAAAAACTGTAATGCACGAACAAAATGCTGTGCATCCTCACAAACACACAAAACAATCACAGAATACGGTTCAGAATTACAAAAAGCAATGAACCACAAAATGGAAAAACAAAAATATAAAGACGAATACGCAAAAAGATCAAGCGTTGAAGGACCATTCGGAATATTCAAAGAACAATTCCAAATAGAAAAAGAAGTAGTCGTCGGAATGATAAAAACAGAAGAAAGAATAAACCTAGATGCATTAGCATACAATCTAATCAGATTATACAACATAAAACAAGAAATAGAAAATACAACGGAAGATTTAGAAGATTTCTGTGAAAGTACATCCATTAAAAATCAATTACAACTCACAGCAACCATATTCTAAAAAAATAGGGTTCAAAACTAAAATTTAATTTTGGCGGACACCCATAAATATTAAAAAAATTAAATAAATACACATTTATATAAAAATATTCAGTTAAAATAAGTAAAACAAAAAAGAGGTTTAAAAATGAAAATCACAGTTGCAGGTGTTGGATATGTGGGACTTTCACTTGCTGTTTTACTTGCTCAAAAACATGAAGTTACAGCAATTACAACAACAGAATCAAAAGCAGAAAAACTTAATCAGTTCATTAGCCCTATTCAGGATGATGAAATAGAAAGATTTTTTAAAGAAGCTCGTGAAGGCAAACGTGAACTTAATCTTTATACAACCACCGACAAAGAAGCAGCATATAAAAGTGCAGAACTTGTTATTATAGCCACCCCAACGAATTATGATGATGTTAACCATTTCTTTGATACATCTGCTGTTGAAGATGCTATAGAATGGACCCTAAAAGTAAATCCTGATGTTTTAATGGTTATCAAATCAACAATTCCTGTTGGATATACTGAATCTGTTCGTGAAAAGTATGGGGTTAATAATATTATATTCTCTCCAGAATTCCTTCGTGAGTCAAAAGCGCTTTATGACAATCTCCACCCGAGCAGAATAGTCGTTGGATGCGATGATGAACAAAAAGAAGAAGGACAGATGTTTGCAGATTTACTTCTTGAAGGTGCAAGAGAAGAAGAAAAAAGAGCAGGAGTTACCGAACAGGACATTCCAATATTATTAGCTCATTTAACAGAAGCTGAAGCTATCAAGCTTTTTGCTAATACCTATCTTGCAGTAAGGGTGAGCTATTTTAATGAACTTGATACATATGCCCAGACCAAAGGCCTGGATACTCAGATGATTATAGATGGTGTCTGTATGGATCCACGTATTGGCGGACACTATAACAATCCATCATTTGGATATGGGGGATACTGCTTGCCTAAAGATACAAAACAGCTATTGGCAAACTATAAGGATGTTCCACAGACCATGATAAAAGCTGTTGTGAGCTCTAATGTGGTGCGTAAGGATTTCATTGCAAATCAGATTATTTCAAGAAATCCGAAAACAGTTGGAGTTTATAGACTCACTATGAAAAGTAATAGTGACAATTTCCGTGCATCTGCTATACAGGACGTTATGAAAAGCATAAGGGCAGAAGGAATTCCAATAATTATTTATGAACCAACATTAGATGATGGAAGTGAATTCTTCAGATCTGAAGTTGTAAATGATATTGACCGTTTCAAGAGTGAAAGTGATGTAATTCTTGCAAATCGTTTTGACTCAGACATACTTGGTGATGTTGAAGATAAGGTATATACAAGAGACCTATTTAGAAGAGATTGATAAAAATAATCTTTTTCAAACTGTGCTTAATTAATTAAGCACATTTTTTTGATTTTTATATGAACCATTTATTATATTACACAATTAACTTTAAAAGACAACCCCTGAATTAATCATTATTAGAATATTAAAAAATTAATTAGAGAATACAATTTTCAAGCAAAAATGACAACAGTCATGAAATTAATCATTAAATTATATAAATAATTTATTTTTTATTTTTAATATGAAAAAATAATGTATTCTAAATTTATAAAAAATTTAAATTCAGAATAATAAAATATATCACCCACATTATTTTTAGAAATAAAAAGCGAAGTAAATTTTTAAGTTTATATAATTTAAATTATAAAAACTAAATAGGTGAATCCAAGATTTGAGGAGTTATCAAAAATGAGAAATGTTGGTACTGTTGTACGTGGAATAAGGACACCTATTATTAAAGAAAACGACGATTTAGCAAGCATAGTCATTGATTCATTAATGGCTGCAAAAGAAAGTGAAGGATTCGAATTTAAAGACAAGGACATTGTTGCAATCACAGAAGCCGTTGTAGGAATTTCAGAAGGAAACTACGTAACCGTAGACGACATCGCAGAGGATTTAAAGGACAAATTCCCATCCAAAAAAATCGGTGTTGTAAACCCTATTTTAAGCAGGAACAGATTTTCAATAGTCCTTAAAGGTATTGCAAGAGGAATGGACAAAATCACATTATTAACATCATTTCCCGCAGACGAAGTTGGAAACGGCATATTAGACGAAAGAATTTTAGATGAAAGCAAATTCAACCTCGCAAGCGTAATATCCGAGAAAGAATACTATGAAACATTCGGTTCATGGATACACCCATTTACCGGAATCAACATGATCGACTTCTACAAGGAACTGATTGAAAGCGAAGACTGTGAAGTGGAATTCGTATTCTCCAATGACATAAAAACCATCCTAGATTACACAAATGATGTTTTAACCTGTGACATTCACACAAGAGAAAAAAGCACAAAATTATTAAAAGAAAAAGGAGCTAACGTTTACGGCCTCCACCAGGTATTAACAGAACCTATCGGAGATTCCGGATCCAATCCAGATTACGGACTTTTAGGATCAAACAAGGCAACCGAAGAAAAATTAAAACTATTCCCAAAAACCGGTGATGAACTGGTAATGGAAGTGCAAAAAAGACTAATCGATTTAACAGGAAAACAAATCGAAGTAATGGTTTATGGTGACGGAGCATTCAAAGACCCTGTAGGACACATCTGGGAGCTAGCAGACCCGGTAGTCTCACCAGCACACACACCAGGACTCGTAGGAACTCCAAACGAAATCAAACTAAAATATGTTTCAGACAATAAGTTCGCAGACCTAAAAGGAGACGAACTAAAAGAAGCAATAAAAAAAGAAATTAAACATAAAGACAAAGACCTGACTGGACAAATGATTACAGAAGGAACCACACCAAGAGTACTGACCGATTTAATCGGATCATTATGCGACCTCACAAGCGGTTCCGGAGACAAAGGAACACCAGTCATATTCATACAAGGATACTTTGACAATTTAGCAAACGACTAAATTTTCTAAAAAAAATCCTTTAATTTATTTTTTTTAAACACCACAATATAAATTAAATTTAACAGCCAAACATCAAAAATTTAATTTTAATAGCTAAAACATTAAAAATAGAAAAACTAAATCAATCATTGAATAAAAAAATATGAAAACCATCTACATAAAAAAAAGATAAAAAAAGAGACTTACTTTAAAAGTAAGCTTTATTGTTTAATGTATTTTTTCAAGTCTTCAACTTTGTCTGTTTTTTCCCATGGAAGACCTTCAATACCGAAGTGTCCGTATTTAGCGGTTTGTTTGTATTGAGTGTCTCTTAAACCTAAGGTTTCGATGATTCCGTCCGGAGTTAATCTGAAGTTTTCACGAACGATTTCTTCCATTTTTTTGGTTGTTTCAACACCAGTTCCGAAAGTGTCCACCATAACAGAAGTTGGCTCTGCAACACCGATTGCATAGGACAATTGAATTTCACATTTTTCAGCAAGTCCGCTTGCTACGATATTTTTAGCGATGTATCTTGCCATGTAGCATGCGCTTCTGTCTACTTTAGTGCAGTCTTTTCCGGAAAATGCTCCTCCACCATGTCTTGCATATCCACCATAGGTGTCTACAATGATTTTACGTCCGGTAAGACCTGCATCTCCATGAGGACCACCGATTTCGAACTTACCTGTTGGATTGATATGTTCTTTGGTGTTTTCTGTCATCAATTCCTGTGGAATTACTGCTTTGAATAATTTTTCGCGAATGTCTTCTTTTAATCCTTCCTGATTTTCAGACATTGACTCGTCATGCTGGGTTGACAATACAACAGCATCCAAGGAAATCACATTTCCTTTTTCATCATAGTTAACAGAGACTTGAGCTTTTCCATCAGGTCTTAAGTATGGAATTTCACCAGATTCCCTAAGTTCAGTCAATTTATTAGTTAATTTACGTGCCAAATCAATCGGGAAAGGCATCAATGAATCAGTCTCATTGGTTGCATAACCAAACATCATACCCTGATCTCCTGCACCGGTTTCATCTTCACCACGATCAACACCCTGATTAATATCAGGAGACTGTGAATGAAGCATGTTTACAACTTCACATTTATGACCATCAAATTCCAAATCAGGATTATCATAACCGATTTCAATGATAGTATCTCTAATAATTTTTTCAATATCATCATCAGATAACTGAGCAGTTGAAGTTATCTCACCAAATACCATACAGAAATCAGTTGTCACACAAGTCTCACAAGCAACATGTGAATTCTTATCCTGTGCCATGTATGCATCCAATATAGCATCAGAAATAATATCTGCAACCTTATCCGGATGTCCTTGAGTTACAGACTCAGAAGTAAAAGTTCTATAAATTTCACTCATTTATTTCACCTAAATTTTATGTTCCTTCTTGCCAGTTTGCCATGTAAGCTTTTTGTTTGTCTGTTAATGAGTCGATTTCAATGTCCATTGCTTGTAGTTTTAAGCTTGCTACATTGTAGTCGATTTCATCAGGTGCTTTGGTTACACCGACAGGTAAATCATTTTCAAGAATGTGTTTTGCGGATAGTGCTTGTACTGCAAAACTCATGTCCATGATTTCAGCAGGATGTCCTTGTCCACGTGCTGCAGATAAGTTTACTAAACGACCGTCTGCGAGCAAGTAGATTTTTCTTCCATCTTTAGTTGTAAACTCTTCGATACTTTCTCTTACTTCTTTTACTTCGGTTGAGATTGCTTCGAGGTCTTGTCTGTTGATTTCTACATTGAAGTGTCCGGAGTTTGCAAGCATGCATCCGTTTTTCATGTATTTAAAGTCATCACCAGAGATGATATCAGCGTTACCGGTTACAGTAATGATTAAGTCTGCTTGTTTTACTGCTTCTCTTATGGTCATTACTCTGTATCCGTCCATTCTTGCTTCTAATGCTCTGATTGGGTCGACTTCTGTTACGATTACGTCTGCTCCGAGTCCTGCTGCTCTGAGTGCGAGTCCTCTTCCGCACCATCCGTATCCGCAGACTACGACGGTTTTTCCTGCAATTACCATGTTAGTGGTTCCCATTATTGCGTCAAAGCTTGATTGACCAGTTCCGTAACGGTTATCGAATAAGTATTTGGTGTATGCGTCGTTTACTGCGATTACTGGGAATTTTAATGCGCCGTCTGCATGCATTGCCTGTAATCTATGTACTCCAGTTGTGGTTTCTTCACATGCTCCTTTGATGTGGCTTAGCAATTCTGTTCTTTCGTTGTGAAGTACCATAATCATGTCTGCTCCGTCATCGATGATTATGTCCGGTTTGTGGTCTAATACCATGTTAATGGTTTGGTAGTATTCTTCATCATCTTGTTCTCTCCAACCGTAAACATTTAATCCTAAGTCTGCAGCTCCAGCTACAGCATCATCATGAGTGGATAATGGGTTACAACCAGTCATTGCAACTTCAGCTCCACCAGCCATTAAAGTTAAACCTAAATTAATTGTCTTAGGTTCTAAGTGTAAACATGATCCAATAGTAATTCCTTTGAAAGGTCGAGTTTCCAAATATTCTTCTTTAATGTGTTCTAAAACAGGCATGTGTTTTTGAACCCATTCAATCTTTCTGACACCCTCAGGTGCAAGAGACATATCTTTAACTTTACTCATAAATAAATACCTCCAAAATAAAAAAATAGTTGTATATTTAATATATAATCAACCTATGAATACATTAATTTTTAAATTAAATAAAAGTATGCATTAATTATTTTAAATATATTTTCAATAACTTTAAAAAAATGTGAGAATTATTAGGAATATGAATCCCCCACTTATTGTAAACAATTAGCAACCAATTTGGAAAAGTTCAAATCCTTCATCTTCAATACGCTTAGAATAAATATTTCTCCCATCAAAAATAATTTTTTGATTTAATCTTTTTGAAAGTTCATCTAAATCCAAACTTCTAAATTCTTTCCATTCAGTTATTAATATTAATGCATCAGCATTATCCAACGCGTCATATTTTGATGAAGTAAAATCAATATTTTCATCATCAATTTCTCTTTTAAATGTTTCAATAGCCTTAGAATCATATGCTTTAATTTTTGCTCCCCTTTTTAAAAGTTCGCTGACAATAGTGATTGAAGGAGCACATCTAACATCATCAGTTTGGGGTTTGAATGCAAGTCCCCAAATAGCAAAGGTTAAATCACTCAAATCAGGACCAAATCTATTAATTATTTTATCAATAATAACCATTTTTTGAGTTTCGTTAACTTCATCGACCATAGACAATATCCTTGGAATATAACCTTTTTCAACTGAAGTATTAATTAAACCTTTAACATCTTTTGGAAAACAAGACCCCCCATAACCACAACCGGCATAAATAAACTTATATCCAATGCGCTTATCAGAACCAATACCTAAACGAACAGATTGTACATTAGCCCCTGTTTTTTCACAAATATTAGCTATTTCATTCATGAAAGATATTTTAGTTGCAAGCATTGCATTAGCAACATATTTAGTCATTTCGGCACTTTTTACATCCATAAAAATAAAACGGTCATGATTTGCAACAAAAGGTTCATATAATTCTTTTAAAACATTTGCCACTTTTTCATCTTCAGTCCCAATAATAACTCTATCAGGATGTAAACAGTCTTCAATTGCAACACCTTCCTTTAAAAATTCAGGATTTGAAGCAATATCAATATTAACGTTATTTAATTTATTTTCATTAATAATCTTTTTAACTTCAAAACCCGTACCTACAGGAACAGTAGACTTAGTGACAATTAAAGAATCTTTAGAAATAACCTCCGCAATTTGATTTGCAACAACATAAACAAAATCTAAATTAACACTACCATCATCTGCTTGAGGAGTACCTACAGCAATAAAAATGATATTTGAATTATCCAAAGCTTCTTTTAAATCTGTTGTAAAAAATAAATTATTTTTAGCTTGGTTATCAATAACCATTGTAGCTAAATGAGGTTCATAAATAGGAATAATGCCTTTTTTTAAGTTTTCAATTTTATCTTCATCAATATCCACACAATAAACTTTATTACCCATTTCAGCAAAACAAGTCCCAGTTACGAGTCCAACATAACCCGTTCCAATAACAGTCAAATTCATAATAGTATTTATGTGTTTAAATTATAAATAATTTTAGAAAATAATACTTGAAAAAATATGGTGATAAAATGAATGAAAATGAAAATAAGGTATTCTTTGAATCAGAAATTGACGAACTAATTGAATTAAAAGAAAAATTACATGAAAAATTTGAAAATATTAGCGAAAATGTGACTATAGGAGATTATACTTATGGTAACTTCGAAATAAGGGAATGGGATGATAAAACAAAATTAAACATTGGAAAATTTTGTTCAATAGCAAATGGAGTTATTTTTTTATTAGGTGGAGAGCATAGAAGTGATTTTATAACAACATACCCATTTAATGCATTATTAAAAAATTTTGAGTATATAGAAGGACATCCACATACAAAAGGAGATATAACTATTGGAAATGATGTATGGATTGGTAGTGAAGCAAAAATACTTTCAGGAGTTACAATTAATGATGGTTCTATAATTGGTGCTAATTCAATTGTGACAAAAGATGTCCCACCATATTCCATAGTTGCAGGAAATCCTGCAATTATAATAAAATACCGATTTGAAGAAGAAACAATTGAAAAATTACTTAAAATAAAGTGGTGGGATTTTGATGAAAAAGAAATTATAAATATAATACCATTATTACAATCAGAAGATATAAGCGAATTAATTAAAAGATATGGAAAATAATTTTATTTATTTCCATACATCTTTTCATAGTATTGTTGGTATTGGCCGCTTTTGACCTGATCCATCCAATCCTGATTATCAAGATACCATTGAATTGTTTCTTTAATTCCAGTTTCAAAGGTATATTTTGGTTCCCAACCAAGTTCATTGCGGATTTTATCAGCATCAATAGCATAACGGCGGTCGTGACCAAGACGGTCTGCAACAAACTCAATCAATGATTCATCTTTTCCTAATGCTTCAAGAATCAATTTTACAATTTGAATATTCTGTCTTTCGTTGTGCCCACCAATATTATAAACTTCACCAAGTTTTCCTTCATGCAAAACAAGATCTATAGCCTGGCAGTGGTCATATACATGCAACCAGTCACGAATGTTTTTACCGTCACCATAAATCGGTAATTTCTTATCTTCAAGCGCATTGGAAATCATTAAAGGTATTAACTTTTCAGGGAACTGATAAGGACCATAATTATTAGAACAGCGTGTAATATTTACAGGTAAATCAAAAGTCTCAAAGTATGCTCTTGTAATCAAGTCTCCACCAGCTTTGGAAGCAGAATAAGGACTATTAGGTTGTAAAGGAGTAGTTTCACAAAAATAACCTGTTTCGCCTAATGTTCCGTAAACCTCATCTGTTGAAATTTGAATGTATTTTTCAACACCAAATTCTTTTGCAGCATTTAACAAAACCTGAGTACCTAAAACATTTGACTTAATGAAAATCTCAGGATCAGTGATACTTCTGTCAACATGACTTTCAGCTGCAAAATTAATAACAAAATCAGATTTAGAAACCAAATCATCAACAAGTTCCTTATCGCGAATATCACCTTTAACAAAAGAGTAATTATCCATATCTTCAATATCTTTCAAATTCTCCAGGTTACCGCAATAAGTCAAAGCATCTAAATTAATAATATCATAATCGCAATACTTATCCAACATGTATTTGACAAAATTGCTTCCAATAAAACCTGCTCCACCAGTAATTAAAATAGTACTCATAAATATCTCACCATTAGTATTTGATTTGTGATTCTGCAAATGTTGGCCATTTTTCATCCTTTTCAGAAAATATCAACTCATCAATATCATCAATAGGCCAGTCAATACCAATATCAGGATCATTCCAAATAATTCCACCCTCATCATCACCATGATAAAATTCAGTACATTTGTATGCAAACTCAGCCTCATCAGACAAAACTACAAAACCATGAGCAAAACAAGGAGGAATATACAACTGCTTCTTATTCTCATCAGACAAAATAGCACCAAACCACTTACCATAAGTAGGAGAATCAGCTCTTAAATCAACACCAACATCAAACACTTCCCCTTTCAACACACGAACTAACTTACCCTGAGGATACTTTAACTGCAAATGAAGACCTCTTAAAACTCCTTTTGATGAAGAAGACTGATTATCCTGAACAAAAGTCAAATCATAACCCGCATCCTTAAAATCATTCTCATTATAAGTCTCCATAAAATAACCACGATTATCACCAAAAACCGCAGGCTCCACCAAAAACATACCTTCAATATCACACTCAGTAAATTTAAATTGACCCATAAATAATCACCTTTCCGCTAAACCAAATAAATATTGTCCATAATCAGTTTTCTTAAGCTCTTCAGCGGTTTCAAGTAATTGTTCTTTTGAAATATATCCTTTAAGAAAAGCAATTTCCTCAAGACAAGCAATGTATAAACTTTGTCTTTTTTGAACCGTTTCAATAAAATTAGCAGCTTCCAAAAGACCAGCATGAGTTCCAGTATCCAGCCAAGCCATTCCACGACCCAAAAGCTCAACTTTAAGCTTTCCACGATTCAAATACTCCTCATTAACAGAAGTGATTTCAACTTCACCCCTATCAGAAGGTTTAACATTTTTCGCAATCTCAATTACATCATTATCATAAAAATACAAACCCGGCACAATATAATTAGACTTTGGTTTTTCAGGCTTTTCCTCAACAGACAAAACATTCCAATCATCATCAAACTCAACAACACCAAAAGCTTCAGGATTATTAGTGTAATAACCAAAAATAACAGCACCCTCTTCAAGACTAGTTGCATGCTCTAAAATCTCAGAAAACCTATGGCCATGGAAAATATTATCCCCAAGAATCAAAGCAACATTATCATCACCAATAAAGTCCTCACCAACAATAAAAGCCTCAGCAAGACCATTAGGATGCTTCTGAACAGCATACTCAAAACTAATACCCAAAGAAGACCCATCACCCAACAAATCCCTATACATAGGCAAATCACGAGGAGTGGAAATAATCAAAATCTCCTTAATTCCAGCAAGCATAAGGACAGAAACCGGGTAATAAATCATAGGCTTATCATATAATGGCAACAACTGCTTAGAAACGGCTTTAGTAATAGGATACAAACGAGTTCCAGAACCACCAGCAAGTACAATACCTTTCATGAAAATCCACCTCACATACAATAAATAATTTTAACAAAAAATATTTGCTAAGTACTCTTATGAACTACATCATAAATTAATGTTTTCATAATTGTTTTTGAATTTTCAATGCAAAGATTTTTTTGAATTATATCTCCATATATGATTAACTCATATAAAACTATGAATCAAAATTTTTATCCATCTTAAGAATCCCATATATCTCACCAAAAAAATATTAATAATCATAACTCAAACCAATATTTAAAATTTTTTTATATCATTTATTTTTTTCTTTAGTTGAATATTTTCATAAATAATATGTCTAGCATCAAACTCAAATCTGTTCTTTTGAATGTTTTCACATATCTCATGAATATTATTAATTTGGATTTTTCTAAGTTCAATATCTTCTTTAATAAACTTATTCAATTCAAAAATTAAACCAAAAGTATTATCAAAATGAGCAGTTGGATAAAAAGCACTGAGCGTAAATGGAATTAAATTAAATTTAAACAAATTTTCTATAATTTTTAAAAAGGATATATCTGTGAAAACCCAAAGATGACCATCAAAAATATGATTATTAAAATCATTCACATAATTTGAATAATTATCTAAACAGGCTTTAACATTAGGATTTGGATATTGATCCAACTCTTTATTCCAAAAAATTATGGGATTATTAACATTAACCGAATCAATCATACTATCCAATACCAATCGTGGAGTATTAATTTCATCACCTCTTAAATACATATCAAATAAATCTGCAAATGATGAATTTTCTCGAAAATGATCAAATGTAAATTCTTTATTTGGAAGCAATAAACAAAGTTTGCCATTATCAGATAGTATTTTACTTATATCTATCAAATGTTGTATTGGATCTGGAACATGCTCTAAAACATGACTAGAAAATACATAATCAAATTTTTCGCCACTATCTTTAAATGTATCCTCATAAGATTCTTTAATAACATAATCAATATCAACAATACTATTAATAAATTCTTCATTAGAATTATACGATGAATATATACTTTTAACATCCTCAGTACTATTTATATCAGCATAATATACATTAAAATCAGATTTATGAAAAAAAGGTTTATTTAATGGACCAATTTCTAAAATTTTTCCATCATTTTTAATTTCATTTTTCATCCGATCATGTGCACGAACATCTAATGATAAATTGTTGTTCATAAACTATCACCAAAAATATTAATATTACTCCAAAAATATATTTTTTTGTTTTTTACCCAATCAGGAGTTGCTAAATTATCAATAAATCTTTCAACTCTTGCTTCTATAATAACATCAGGATTAATAAATTTTATTAAATTTTCATCAACAGTTGCATGGTCCCAACATAAAAATATATCTCGATAATAAAATGAAAAATACCATTTTAATAAATCAAAAGTTGAATCCCTAAATATTAATACAGATTTATCTGAGAAACTATATGGATTATACCAATGAAATGATTCTCGTTTATGATAAAATTTAAACTTATCGGGGATGGGAATGGAACTAAGAACAAGAGGTTTTAAAACTAAATTAAATTTCTCAGTAGGAATATTTTTAAGTTCCAATTGCTCTTTTTTTGAATATGACCAATTTTTATCCGAAAGTAAATCACTATCCCAAAATTCATTAATTTCTTTAACATTTGTGTCTAAAAGATTATTCCATGCCCCCATAGTTAATTTTTTATCCATATGATTTAAAAATTTAAATGAAAGAACATGACCTCCAAAATAATTAATATGAGTATCAAATTTAAAATAATGAAGATGATTTAAATAATCTTTAAAATCTATAATTTCTTTAACAGAATCCACATTACGTTTAATTTTATCAAAATGGAATGGAAGAAAATCTTTACATACTATACTTTTATCAGGAATGCAAAAAAAGAAGTACTCAATACCATTATCTTCAAATAATTCCTTTTTAAAATAATATTCCTCTAAAAAATGTGATTTATTAAATTTATTTTCATAAGTAAAATCAAAATGTTGTCTAATCTCATTATTTTCATCATTGATTAAGAATAAATAATTATCTTTACCCTTTAAGCAAAGTTTAAGATTTTGAGATAAAATTTCATCTATTGAAAAATTTTTAGTTAATACATTAGAAGAATCATATTTTAAATAAAAAATAAATGGATTAATATTAAAATTTTGTATATTAGGATTTTGACTTAAATAATAATTAGTATCAAAATTCGGATTAGGATTAAAACCTTTATGAACACCAACCTCTAAAAAATGAATAATCGGATTAACATCACTATCCAAACCATATTTTTCACAATAATACTCAGAATCAAAAAGATTTGAATTTAATATAATTAAATAATCTTCAACATCTTGAATATTTGAAAAATTCATATTAAATATTTCCTCAATAGATAAAAATTTAGTTAATCTATGTTCATCTAATCCATATTTAATATAATGAACAAAAGGATTAATGTTCTTCTCGTATATGTCAGGATATCTATTACAATAAAAATTAGTATCAAAATTCGGATTAGGATTAAAACCTTTATGAACACCAACCTCTAAAAAATGAATAATCGGATTAACATCACTATCCAAACCATATTTTTCACAATAATACTCAGAATCAAAAAGATTTGATTCATTTATAATTTTATAATCCTCAGAAAAATTCATAAAAACACAACTCATTTAATATTAATCAATATATTCATCCAAATTATTTAACTTATACTCTATATTATTTACTTTTTTTTCTAAATAATCACTGTTAAAATTAAGAATGCCCTTCTTCTTACAAACTAAACAATTATCAAACCAAGGTTTCGCATTTTCATTAATTGATATATGTAAAATGTCAAAATTTACATATTCAGCAATAGCTTTCATACCATTTTCATTAAATCTATAACCATCAAATCCAGAATCCCCATGTTTTGGACCATTACTTGGAACAATAATACAACAAAATCCTCCCGGCTTTAAAATTCTATCAATTTCATCCATAATAATCCAAAAAAAAGCCAAATGCTCAAATAATTGACCAGAAATTACTACATCATATGAACTATCAGGTATTTCATCCCAATGATAAATATTATTCACAAGAATATCAACATTATCCCCCGGATTAAAATCCAATCCAACATAATTCCAATTAAGTTTATCAAATAAAAATCGATAATTATAATTATTTCCAGAATTATCTAATGATCCAACATCCAAAATATTAATATTATCAAAATCATTCAAAAACTTATTTTTAAACCAATTCATTTTATCCATAGAAGATTTATGCATTTTAACACCACTATTAAAATAAACTAAATTAATTCCACAATTTACCTCTTACTTTAAATAAAAAACGTTTAATAGAAAATTTATCATTTACATTATCATTCTCTAGAGATAATTTATTAATATATTCTTTTTGATTATTATTCTCAATCCTATATTGAGATATTGACGCTTTAAGAGAATTAATAGACTTAATTAACATATTATTTTGTTCAAGCAAGTTTAAATAATCGTTCAATAAACTAACTTTTTCTCCATTTAATTTTTTATTTTCATTATATAAAATTACTTTAGTTTGAGTTAAAATATTATTCCTATTTAATAATTTTTCATTCTCCATAGATAACCCATCACATTTATCTAGCAAAACACACTTAGATTTAACTAAATCAACATTACGATTAGCCAACTTCTCATTTTCATCAACTAAATCATTATATTTATTTAACAAATCATTATTAGAATTAACTAAATCAACAATACGATTAGCCAACTTCTCATTTTCATCAACTAAATCATCACGTTGATTTAATACAATTTGCCTAGACTTAACCAAAGAAGAATTAATATTATTTAAAGTTTTATTAGTTTCCATAAGATTATTATTTTCATCAATAAATTTGATTTTTTCTTGAGTTAATTCTTTATTTAATAAAACAATAGAACTTTCTAATTCTGAAATTTTATCCATAGATAATATCATATTTCTCAAATAACTTTTTTCTAATAGAAAAGTAATATCACTTTTTTCAATTATATTATTTATTTTAGATTTTAAACTTGATTCATTTGGATAAATAATTCCCAATCCATTAAAAGCCATAATAGTAGAAAAAGATAAATCATTTTTAGATTCATGTAAAAAATCCTCAATGGCAGTCAAAACCCCATTTTTAGCACCATTTTCATAAATTGCATTATTTAAATTACAGTTTAATCCTCCTTTTTCTAATAATTCCGGTGTATCTGGTAACATGCCTTTTTTAGCATACTCATGCAAAAATTCTTTAGGAATTGTTTTGGGATTATAATAAAGATCACGCCTACCATATGGCCATCCCACATCATGTAAAATAATAATTGGAAATTTTTTCCCAATGAATTTTTTTTCAATTAATTTGAGTTCATTATATACAGTATACCAATTATGATCCCCATCAATTAATATTACATCATAATCATTAATTTCTTGAAGACAATTTAAACTTAAATCTTTAATTAATTTAAAATGGTCCCCATATTGATTTGAAAATTTATTTTCATCAAAAAGAGGGTGGGGATCAATTGTAATTAAATAAGAATTATTTTTAATACAATAACTCAAAATTTTTTCAGTGTTGATTCCATCTTCAGAACCTATTTCAACAATATTTTTAGGTTTTAACTCTTTAAATAAAGGTAAAACAATAATTTCCCACATACGTCGCATAAATATCACATTTAATCCTATTAAAACTATTAATCATAGGTTTTATCAAATAGAAATTATATAAAGTAAAAAAAATCTATTTAATCAATCCCCCCAATCAAAAATATTCTTATCTGCAATGTTATAAACAAAGGCATCTGAAATATGATAAATCTTTAAACATTTAACATATCGAATATAATCAGATAAAATATTAGATAAAGACAAATCTTCAAAAGAATTATTAACATCAAATTGGAATGAATCCAATACTTCAGATTTTAAATAAACACAGAATAAAGGTGCCCAATTTAATTCTAAGATTTTTCCATCATGATAATTTTCCATATTTATAATATTATCATAAAATATTGATGGCGTAATATCACATTTAAAATATGGATTAGCATATGGAACATGAGATTTAATATTTTTATCACCATCAGGCAAAATTTGCTGAGAAACAATCATACCAGAATCTGAAAGTTCATAAGCATATTTTTGCATGAATTCAATAGCCCCTTCCGTTAAAACTGCGTTAACATCCAATATTAATAAATCGAAGTTAACATCATGCAACCCCTGAAGTTTAGTAAACAAAGATGATTCATCAAAATCATCATCAACCAAAGATAAAACTTCTATACTATTATTCAATTCAAGATAATCCAAATATTCTTTTATAGAAGTATTTAAATCATTATCAATAACAACAATATCCAACATATCATCCAAATTTAATTTAAATAACCTATTAATTGCTTCATGAATATCGATTAAAGATTTAATATTATGAAGTATAACTTTAATTTTTTTATTTAATTGATAATAAGGCTTCTTAATAATCATGTTATTATTATGAATATTATGAGCATAATTTTTAAATAATTCCATCATTTTTTCATGATTTTTAGAAGAATAATCACTAATTCTATTTTTTGCGGCATCAAAATAATATTTTGAAAGAATAAAAGGAACAGAATATATTTTAAAATAATTAGAAATTTTTAAAACAAAATCCCAATCAACTAAACGATTTAAAGACTCGTTAAATCCACCCAACCTATTATACACTGTTTTCTTATGAGCAAGACAATTTAAATCTATATAATTTCCATTTAACAATAACGATTTATTAAATGATCCAAATCTAACTGCAAAAGGAGAATCGCCAAGATTCCTATAAAGAAATTGTCCAGAATAAATAGCATCAGCATCAGGTAATTCTAAAAAAGCACCCATAACAGCATCAATATAATTATATTCCCACTCATTATCAGAATCCAAATATAATATATAATCTCCATTAGCTTTACTCAAACCAATATTACGAGCAGCAGAAGAGCCACCATTAATTTTACTACATATAACTTTTACACGATCATCAGAAATAGATTTTAATACATCAACAGTATCATCAGTACTTGCATCATCAACGATAATTAATTCAAGATTTTTATATGATTGATTTAAAACTGTGCTGACAGCATTAAGAACAATATCCGCACGATTATAAACAGGCATGATAATAGAAACCAATGGTTTAAACTCATTATTTTGAGATTTATTTTTTAAATAATTAGCAATATTATCCATGATTAAAAAACATCTATTTTCATATTCTGTAAAAGGAGCATGAATTATTGGAGAAAGATATGAATTAACTAAAAATTGACTGAAATTTAGAATTGAATCATTTTTAATTTCAGAATTTAAAAACGGTTTATCATCAATAATTTCTTTAGATGAATTATCACCAGAAATTGAATAAAGTTCTGAAAAACAACGAGTAATATTAATAATCATATTTTTTATATTTTCATCAGGATAATGAAGTTTTCTTATAATCTCATAATATTTTTCTGACGAAAACAAATTGAAAAGCCCAGAATAAGAATACTGATTAAAATACATAGGAATATCATATGTATGATAATATTCATTAACTAAAGAACCAAAATTATTACTATCCAAAAGAACAGGAACACACATCTCCTTAGATTGGAAAATTACATCATAAAAACCTGAAAATTTATTAATAAGCACAACAAAATCCGGATTAATATCATGAGAAATATTTGAAAAGCGATTAATATCAAATAATCCATGATAAACACCATACTCATCCAAATTTGAATTATCTGATAAGAAATGCAAATCCAAATAATTATTTAAATCTTCTTTTTTAAGATTATCGATTAATTTGATGCCTATTTCATCAATATCCCCAACAAATAATAATGTTAAACTAATATTATCCTTATTAAATATATCAATAAGTTTATTATTTAATTTTGGAAAATCAATATATTTTACTACACCATTAGAATTATTTAAAAAGGGATTATAATCCATAGATTCATTTTTATCTATTATCAGATTAGAGTTACTTAATAATTCAGAAACATTAACCTGCCAATTACTCCAAATATTCCTAAAAATATTACTATTACACTTTTTGAAATCACAATGAATAAAACAAGAATTTCCATTAAAAGGACATATTAGATAATCATTATTACAATTTAATACCCGATTAATATTAAGCAAGTTACTAATATCCAATAAATCAAAAGAGTTATTTTTAAAATTAATTATATGAATAATATTGATATTTAATAAAAATAATATATTAAAATAAAAATCTCTAAATAGTTCATTTCTCAATTCATTATTTTCAATATTTAATTTTAAATCCCATTTTTGAATTAAATTAAAGTTATCCCAAAGTTTAAAACCATCACCATTAGAAGTTAAGAAATAACAATCATAATATAACAAAGAATAATAACCCATGTAATCTTTAAAAGAACAAAATTCTTCCTCAGTCAATATATATAGTATTCTATTAGACAAAGTATAATCTCTTTTATCCAAAATTGCCAAATCCAAATCACGTTTGAAATCCTCATAAACAGAAGATTTTAAAAATTTATTCAATTTTAATTCAGAACAAAAATCATTAACATGATTATCAAATAAATGATAGTTATCTTCAAAAAATACATTATCATGATAAATATAAGTAGAATCATCAATAACATGAAGACCTTTATGAATTGGTAAATAACAAGAACTATTCTTTGAATCAAAAACAAAAAACTTTTTATTGAATAAGAATTCTTTAGAAAAATTAAACTTAACATAAATACAAAAAGCATCTGAAATTGAAGAATATATTAAATCATGATTTGAAGATTTTCTTAAAAAAGTATTAATTCCATTGGTCACCAGCATATAATCATTATAATCAGATGCCTCTGAAAATGGAAAAATATCACTCATAAAATTAGAACATGGTGAAACAAAACCAATTTTTTGATTAGAATATGCTTTAACAATTAGTTTTGTTAACCAATTATAAGAAACTTCAGTATATGAATTTAACAAGACAAAATCACTATTTAAACCCAAAATGAATTCATCAATATCCTCAAATAAAATATCATCATTACTATAAATTATTTCTATATTTTCTTTAAATAATAACTCACAATCATTAAATTCTTTTTCAAACAAATTTTTATCTATAAAAATTATTAAATTAAATGAATTAAAAGTATTATTAAAAATAGATTCAATACAATCAAAAATTTTATCAGAATAATTATGAATAGGCAATATAATATATACATCATTATTTAAATTATCAATAATTCTGGAAATATCCTCATTTAAAAATTGATTATTTGAAAATGACCAGCAATTTGTCTTTAATCCCTTTTCTTTTCCAATTAAAAAATAATGGGTCAGAGGATTCCACAATTTTGTATCAACTAAATATTTAGTAGTATAATATTTATTTGAAAAACTAATTGAAGGATTTCTATAGTCAGTATAATAACCATATTTAGAATAATGATAAATTGGATTTAAATTTGCATCACGAACATCTTGATTTGTAGATAAATAATATTCAGAATCCAATAAATCAGATTTTTTAATAATGAATTCATTGATTTCGAAGTTATCCGCATCGATATTATCCTTAAAAAATGAAAATTCAATACCATATAATAAATAAAAAACAAAAGGATTTAAACCAAATTTATTAATAAACTCATCTTTTGGGGAAATATAATCTTTAAAGTCATTAAATGGAATACAATTTTCATCAACACCAAAAGTAAGATAATGATCAATAGGAGATAAACCACAATTTAAAACATCAGGATATGATCCTATATAAAATTCCTCATCAAAAAGTCCTGATTGCTCTACTATAGATTTACTTTGATTAACAAGAAAAGTGTTAAACGATGAAGAAATTTCATTATCATAATATTCCATCACTTTTTCATATAATAAATTAGATTTATTCCGTTTATTTGAATTTAATACATTTAACCAATTATCTATTAAATTTTTAATAGTATAATTCATTTTAACATCCTTTATCGCATTGTAAAGAATAGATTGTCTTAAATCAAAATTATTTATTAATTTCAGTAAATTTTCCTCCCACTGCTCCGTAGTATTATTCTCTACCAACATACCATTTTTTTCATGAATAATTGCTTTTGAATAGGGACCAACATCACTATAAATGGCTGGAACATTTAATGCCGTGTACTCCAAATATTTAAGTTCACTTTTACTTAAATTAATTTTATCCTCTTTGACTAAAGGCGCGATTGCAATATCCCAATCGACCGCATCTTGTAACCATGGAACAAAATCCGGATAATATGATTTATCCGAAGGAACTCTAATAATATTAATACCCTCAATATCTTCAGTTGTACCTTCGATAATCTCAAATATTACTTTTTTATCAGATAGACTACTTTGAATATTTTTAATTGCATCAATAATTATTTTTAAATCTTTAGTATGTGTTCTTGTACCCATATATCCAATTTTAATAATATGTGAATCATCATGCAATTTAGAATTAAAATCAAGTTCCCAATAATCAGATAATGCATTAGGAATAACGACAACATTATCATTAAAAGCATCCATTTGAATCTTCAAAACATCTGTGGAAACAGTAATACAATCAGCATTCTGAGCCAAAAAACGCATAGCTGGAATTTTATGAACAAATTTATGATAAATAGGAGATGATTTTTCCATATTAATAATATCATCATCAATTTCAAAAATTAATTTAACTCCAAATAATTTACATTTATCAACCAGTAATTTAGTAAACTCCCAATCAAGAACATCTCTTTGAACAATAACAATATCCAAAAGTAAAAAATCAGATTCTAAATCTTGTTTAAATTTAACAAAATCCCTTTCATCAATCACATAAGGTTCAAAATCTTTACAAATATTGCTAAATGGAGAAAAAATCCTAATATAATTACTAGCAATATAATTTCCTTGTGTAATTAATCCAACATTCTGCTTATAATCATTAACATATTCAAATTCAGAATATCTTTTTATTCTATTTTCATATCTCATAATAACTCCAATAATGATAATTTTTATTGTATAAATGTTAAAAATCCTAATAAAAAATTAATTTTATTATTAATATATTTTTATAAATTAAACTATAAATAGATATGTTAATATAATGAAATAATATAATTATAATCAATACGGACGATATTAAATTTTAAGGTATAAATAGATATGTTAATATAATGAAATAATATGATTATAATCAATACGGACGATATTAAATTTTAAGGAGGATAAAAATGAAAATAGGAAAACCCATTCAAAAAAAAATTCTGAAAAATAATAAAGAATATAATTTTTATAAAGAAGAATATGAAAAATATATTTTAAAATATCAAAATTTAATTAAAAATCTTGATGAAAAAAACAACAAAAAAATAGTAATGTATGAAAATTCTTTGTCAAAAATTAATGAATTAATGATAAAAACCGATAATCTTCAAAAACAATTACCTCTTCTTGAAAAAGCATTGGAAGAAATAAAAAATGTTGATAAAATATACAAAGTTAATGAATTAATTAATATTATTAACACACTAAAAATGAATGAAAAAATAGTAAAAGAAGAAAATAAATACCTAAAAAATACAATAAAAGAATTACGTGATACCAATAAAAAATATGAAGATAAGTTAAATAACTCAGAAAATTTACTAAATAAAGAAAATAATTTTTATAAAAAAGAATATGAAAATATTCTTAAAAGAGAAGAAGAATACCATAATATAATAAATAAACTGTTAGAAAATAATTTAATTAGTATCCAAGAAAAACAAAAGTTATATGAGAATATTATAAAAGAATATAAATTGCAAAAATTAAATATTGCATATGTACTATCCGGATTTCCAACACTTTCAGAAACATTTGTTATTAATGAACTCAGATGGTTAGTAAAACATGGATATAATGTGAAAGTTTTATGTTATAATAATCCACCAAACCCCATCAAATTAGATTTTAATTTAGAAGTCATACGTTTTGATAAAAGTGGAAATCCCGCTGAAAATTTAGAAAAATTATTAATCGAACATGATATAAACTTAATTCATTCCCATTTTGTATTTCCTACAGGAACATTATACACATATCCTATTGCAACCAAACTTAAAATTCCATTTACATTATTTGCACATGCATTTGATATTTTTGTTAAAGAAAATGATAAGAAAAATAATATTTCAGAAATTTCAAAATCAAAATATTGTAAAGGAATATTCACATTAAGTAACTATCATAAAAATTATTTAATGAGTCGTGATGTTCCAGAAAATAAGATTATATTAACAAGACAAGCTACAGAATACCAAATCCACCCATTAAAAGAAAAAAATAGAAAAATAAAAAAAATAGTGTCTATTTCAAGATTTGTTGAAAAAAAAGGAATAGATATTCTTATTGAAACTGCAAAAATACTTGAAAATGAAAATTATGAATTTTCTATATATGGATTTGGTATTTTAGAAGATGAACTAAAAAAACAAATTAAAAAATTAAAATTAAAAAATATTAAGGTTAAAGGAAGTTTAGAAAATCCTAAAGAAGTAAAAAAAGTATTTGATACATCAGATTTATTAGTATCTCCATGCAGAATTGCAAAAAATGGAGATCGAGATGGAATTCCAACAGTAATGTTTGAATCAATGGCATATGGAGTTCCTGTTTTAACAACTAATGTTTCAGCGATACCTGAAGTAATAATTGATGGTAAAAATGGATTCTTAGTAAAACCAAACAATCCTTATGAACTCGCTAGGAAAATTAGAGAAATAAACTCAAAAAGTCCAGAAGAAATTGTAAAAATAAGAAAAAACGCACAATTTGATGTTCAGAATATTTCAAGTATTAAAAAAACAATGACGACATTATTAAATACATGGTCTACTACAAACTAAATAAATAGTGATTAATATGTTTAAATACTTAAATAAATATACAAACACCAAGACAGAATATGAATTAAATAGAATAGGAGTTTTTATTAAAGATTATAGTGTTTCTGCTGATATTAGATTATTATATATTTTTAATGAAATTTCAAAAAAATATGGATACTCATTCAATATTATTGAAGGTAAAGATTTACTAGCTGTTGAAAAAGATTTATTGAATAATGAATTTTTTTTTGATACAATCATTATACAGCGAAATGCACTTGATCAAAACACAGACGTTAAATCAAACTTATTTGATTTAATAGTTAAATATTCTAAAAAAAATAAAATTAAAATTGTTTATGAAATAGACGATGATTTATTAAATATAGATAAAAGTAACCCAGGATATCAGTATTATATGAGTATAAAAAGTAAAATGGAATATTTAATTAAAAATTCAGATGTTGTTACAGTTTCGACAAAAACACTCCAAAAAACATTATATCCCCTTAACAAAAATATTATTGTCATACCAAATAGATTAATTGATTCTTGGTTTGATTTTGTCCCATCTAAAAAATTTAAAAATAAAAATCAAATAATTATTGGATATATGGGAACAATTTACCATTCATGGGATTTACCATTATTAGAGACTGCAATAAATAATGTTAAAAAATATTTTTTAAAGAAAAATAAAGAAGTAGTTTTTGAACTAGTGGGAGGTACTGATCAAGAGTTAAAATGGGCTAAAAAAATTGATGTTCCCCCAAAAAATAATCGATACATCAAATTTGTACCTTGGCTTAAAAGTATTGTAAATTGGGATATTGCTGTTGCACCATTAGAAGAAAGTGCAATTAATTACAATAAAAGTGAGCTTAAATATTTAGAATATACTGGACTTAATGTTCCTGGAATATACAGTGCAATAGGACCTTATAAAGAAAAAGTCGTTCATAAGAATACTGGATTATTAATCAAAAATAATACTCCTGAAGAATGGGAGAGAAATATTATACGACTTATTGAAGATAAAGAACTCCAAAAAAATATTTTAAAGAATTCTAAAAAAGATATTGAAGATAATTATTTAATAAATTTTTCTATAAACCAATGGATGGATATATTAACTGAAGATTATAATATTAAAAAGGATTCATCTAATAAATATCAAAGTACGATACAAAATATTAAAAATAAGTATTTGAATACTAATGAAAAATTAAAAATACTCGAAATAACCCATCAAAACAACCAAATTAATCCAAGTCAAATATTAACTAAAGAAAACTGGAAATATGAAAAAATTTTCTTTGAGAACGATATTGAAAATAATCATATTATGTATTTAGATAAATTAAAAACAATTGAAAATAATAGTGTTGATATAATAATTTCTCTTGAATTTTTTAAAATAATTCCTTTTTTTGGTTATTAATAACAGAATATGAAAGAATACTTAAAGATACTGGCCAGTTATTTATTACATTTTCAAATTCAAATCAACCAATTAAATTAACCCAAAATGGCATTGGAATCTTTGCAAAAAATAATAACTTAAAAATTATAAAATTAGAAGAAAAAAATGGAAAAACATTTATTATATTAAAAAAAATTAAATAATTATAATTTAATAATTAAACTTATAATTATGTCTCAAAGACTCAATGAGAAATATTACAGTATCAACAGTTTCATTATATGAAGAATAATCATATCCTGACACACTAATTGTGAAACGATGACCATATTGATCAAAAATAAAAGAAGAATCATTTATTATTGAATTGGAATCTTGACGTTGGAAAAAAACAGAATAAACAGTAGTATTTCCAATATTTAAAGTTCCATTACGCAAAATAGTCATATCAGAGTGATTTTCAAGATAATCCATCCGATGTTTATAGTCATTATCCTGACGTATATCGTCATAGGTAATTAGAACCCTACCAATTTCTGGATTATTTAATTTAACATATTGATCATCAGAACTTAATAAATCGAAATTTTTAGGAATTGAAAAAGTATAATCCTTAAAATTAACAGATGCACCACCAATAATATCTGAAGAATTTGAAATCAAAAATAAATTAACAGAACAGATTAAAATTATTACAATGATTAATAAATATCTTTTATCCATAGTTTACCCTTATTTTTTGATTACATCAATTATTTCATCAATTTTATTCTCTAAATTAAATATTCTATCATCCAAATTAGTTGATGGAATATCAAGAATTTCTTTTTTCTTAGCAACTAAACAAGTATCATGCCAAGGATTAGATTCTTCTGAATTATTTGTTGAAACATGAATAACTTCAAAATTAACATAATATGCCAAAGCTTTCATACCATCTTCAAAAAACCTATAAGAATCACTATCAGATGAACCATGAATAGGACCTGAACTTGGAGCAATAATACAACAAAAACCACCAGGTTTTAAAATCCTATCAATTTCGCTCATCGTTAACCAAAAAAATCCCAAATGTTCAAACAATTGACCTGAAATTACTACATCATAAGAATTATTTTCAATTTCTGGAAAATTATAAATATCATCGACTAAAATATCAACATTATTACCATTTTTAAAGTCAAGCCCTTCATATACCCATTTATTAATATTAAAAATTGATTTATAATTATAATTATTACCACTTGTGTCAAGAGATCCAATATCTAAAATTTTCAAATAATTTTTTTCATTAAGAAAATTTTCTTTAAACCATTTCATTTTTTCATAACTACTTTTATGCATAATATGAACCCAAACAAATATTTTAAAATAGCAACTTTCTCAATATATTTATTTAAGAAACATCATAAAATTTAGCATTATAAATTTAAAATGAACATGAGATAATAATTTAATATGAAATTCAAAAAATAATTCATTAAATTTAAAGCAATGAAATTTAATAAATAAATATACCATTATAGTAATATATATAGTTAGGACATATTTAAAATTAACTAAAATTAGGCAACCCTGTTAATTTAAGAAACTCAATATTGAATTTTTAATTATATTGTCTTATTTCTTTATTTTTTCTATTTATAATTTTTTATTTGATGTTTAATTGCGTTAACATATTTATTTTTTATATTAAGACCATATTATTAATTTTTTATTTTTTTCTTATTTTTCATTTTCTGGTAATTTTTCCATGTATATTCTTTTAATTTACTTTAAATTAAGTGTAATTATTTTAATAGTTTAAATTATTATTTTAAGTATTTTATATCTAATTTTAAGTATTTTTAATAGTTAATATTAAATATTATTAAATTATATTTTTATATATGATTATTCAATATTTTTTGTTTTGAATTTCGGGATTTGGGGGTTGTTTTTGATGATTAATTTCATGGAATATTGTGATGAAACTTGGGTAAACTTAAATAAATATGTTAATCGAAAATATAGAATTGATGATGGAAAAAATCATTTTGTTCGAAATCGAAAAACTAATCTGGAAAGTATAATCAAGTATCCTTTCTATGATTGTGGCCGAACAACTGCAATTGAAGCTATAAATTTTATTAGAAAAGAAAAAAAGGATAAAAATATGACATTAAGCAAATCTAACATTTCTCAAAGAAGAAAATTACTCGACCATGTTTGTTATGTGGATATGAATGAAGACTTTATTGATGGAATTTACAACGATTCAGAACGACCTGGCCTTTATAGGGGATATTCAATACTTGCAGGCGATACTAGCATTTGCGATGCACCAAATATTGGATACACAGAAAAACAACTAAAAGAATTAAATAATCCACATTTCAATAGATTGCGAAAGGAATTAATAAGATTTAGAGCATCCTGCATTGCAGATACACAAACAGATTTCATATTAACGGCCACAATAACTAACAGCAAAAAAATAGGCGAAGTAGAACTCGCAATACAACATTTAGACAACTTAAACCAAAGAATCGACATGACCAACACCATCACAACCTACGACAGAGGATACGACGCCCTTGAACTAATGCTCAAACATAAGAACATAAATTCATATTTTCTAATAAGATTAAAAGCAGATGACTTTATAAACGAACGAAAATATATGAAAACAAATGATGAAATAATAAACATCACCATAAATAGAATACGAACACAAAACTTTCACGATGAAGAATTAAAGAAACAAGCACGAGAAAAAAGAAGCACAGAAATAAGAATAACAGAAATAGAACTAACAACTAAAACAGGAAAAAAATACACAGAAATACTAGCAAGCAATTTACCCTTCGATAAATTCACTACCTCCGATTTAAAAGAATTATATAACAAAAGATGGAAAATAGAAACCAATTTCGACAGATTAAAAAACATAATACACATAGAAAACTTCAGCGGATACAACGAAGAAATCATACAACAAGACTTCTACGCCAACATATTCATGTTTAATTACCTCATGGCAATGAAACTCGATGCAGACCAAAAAATACAAGAAAAACAAAAAAATAAAAACCTAAAACACGAATATAAAACAAATCTCAATGTCTTATTCGGATTAATCAAATTAGACATGCCAGACTTATTATCGGATGACCCTAAGGAAAGAGAAAATGCTGTAAAACGAATATTGAATACCGCACAATCGAACTTAGTTGAAAAAAATAGAGTAAATGATAGGAATCCTGACAGAACAGCCAAAGATCCAAATAACAAATTCCCTCCAACTCAAAGAAGAGGTGAATAAAAAAATTAATTTCACAAAAATTTCTTAAATTAACAGGGTTGAAAATTAGGGAATAATAGAAACTTAATAAATTCATTATTCAATGTTTTTACAGAAAAATAATTTATTATCAGAGTTTGTCCAATAATTCAATTTTTTAAAATTTTGATTTGATTATGTTGGATTGATTGTTTGGGGTTCGAGGTGCATTTTTACACTTGAAATTGCACTTCGAAGTTATTTTTTTCAAAAAATGGGTGTTTTTTGATTGCTTTTTGGTGAAAAGGGTGATTGATTATTTAAGTTTTGAGATAGTGGGTGTTGTTTTTAATTGTTTGTTTTTTTGTTTAAATGAGTGTTGCATTTAATTTTTCATGTATTTTTTGTATGTTATGTGATTGAGCGTAGTGTTAGTTCTTTTTCTGCATTTTTTATACCGTTTCGGTTTAGTTTTTGGAAATTACGTGCATTTCTGAGTAATCCGAAGTGTGCTTCGTTTAGATTTGCTCTTTTTTTGTAGTATGCTTTTCCTTCAGTTGTTTGGTAATCTGCTTTCATTTTCCATCTTAAGTCGTTTGCGTGTTCAAAAATTTCTTTTACTCTGCTTTTTGTGCATTGATTTTTTACAGGACAAGTTTTACATTTGTTTGTAGAGTATACTCTCATTAATTCGCCGTTTAGTTTTCTATTATTTTTGTAGTGTAAGTGTTCACCCATGGGGCAGGTGAATGAGTCCGTTTTCCAATTATATGTAAAATTTACTTTGTGATATGGTTTTTCTCTATTCTTAGATCTGTTTTTGCTGCTTTCGTTTCGATCAGGAATTATTAATCTTATATCATTGTCATATGCATATTTTATTATATTATCGTCCATATATCCGTTATCTGCAACTAATACTTTGGGATTAATCCCATTTGTATTTTTATTTCATATAACATTTCAAATAGTTCTTTGGAGTCTGTTGGATTCTGTGTTAGATATTGGCCTACGACCATTCCATTTTAGCTGTCGACTGCTACCTGATAATTGTAATTAAAACCAATATTTTCTTTTTTATCCATCATCCACCTTGATTCAGGGTCAGTTAAACTAATAGTATGTTTTCCATCATAATTAGCTTTTAAAACATTCAATAAATCAATAACATAACACACATTATCAACACTAATTAAAGCAGTTTTAAGAAGAATCAAAGCATTTTTATTCAAATTATCATTTATTTCATTAATTAAATGATGTATATCTTCTTGTTTTTTATTTTCATTAAATTTTTGTGTATTTTGTACCAAATACTGTTTTTACACCAGTTTCCACCATAATCCAAAATTAAATTTTGCAAAAATTCAATTTCTTCAATTTTGATTACACGAAAATTATTAGAATTCGCTTTTACAATGGTTCCATCAACTGCAACACACTCACCATCAATTAAACCCAAATTAATACCTAAAATAATTGTATAATGGAAAAAAGCATTAATTAATAAACGATTATCTTGCAAAAACCTATGAATTGTTGATTTTTTAGGTTTCTTACATTTAGGATATAATTAACAGATTCATCATTGTTATTAATCCAATTAGCCAATTTTCTACTACTAAAACGATTATTATAAACACCATAAACATAAAATCCCAATAATTCATCAGAATAATATTCTTTTGGCCTTCCTTCATCATTATAATCATTTTTAAATAATAATGGAAAATCACGTTTAAAATTACTGACTAACTTTTTAACTGTAAATACAATATTATCATTATTCAAATTCTGTCCAGAGAAAGCATAAGTAAAAATTGCCTGTTCACAAGTTGCATTATCATAAACTAAACTCATAAATATCAAAACACCCAATCATTAAAAACAAAACCAAAACATTTAAGTGTCACAAAATACATAAAAGTAGAATGTGGGAATTGTTTTAGTTTTGTTGTGCTAATTAACTATCTATCTTCCCACATATTTATAATTAACTACTTTTTAAATAATTACAACTAAAATGAGTACTTAATCAAGCAAATATTTAATAAAAAAATAAAAAATTAGAAAAAATATTTATTGGACAGTTTCTACCAATGTATTTTTTTTCAATTATACAACAATTTTAGGGATTACTTTAAGTTTGATTGATGGTGAATGCATGCTGCTGATTGGAACTCTCATAATAAATTTTAAATATTAGTTTTAATAATGTATTAATGTTATTATTAATTATTGTTACTTTTGGTGAGTTATATGAAAAAAGATTTATCATTAGATAGTTCTTCTAGGGAAAAATTATTATCTGAAATTGATACAAATTCTAAAATTTTAGAAATTGGTCCTTTAAATAATCCTATGTTCAATAAAAAAGATGCTAATGTTAGTTATGCTGATATTAATAGTACTGAAGATATAAAAAAAGAATATTCTTTCCTTGGTCAACAAGATTTAGTCGATTCAATTGTACCTATTGATTTTGTAATTGAAGATTCTTATGAAAATACTTTTAAAAATACAGATATTCGATTTGATTATGTAGTTTCATCTCATGTCTTAGAACATATTCCTAATCCAATAGATCATTTATTAGATGTTAGTAAAATATTGAATTCAGGAGGTAAAGTTTGTTTTTTACTTCCAGATAAAGAATTTACATTTGATTATTATAGGGAAACTTCCTCAGTTGCTGATTTGTATGATGTTTATGTGAGGGGTGAAGCTAATAATACTCCTAGATTTTTACTTGATAATAAATTATTTCAAATTAATGAAAATTATGCTCCTGATTTTTGGGATAATGGTGCTAGTTCATATCCTAATCCAGATGTTGAGTCTATTTTGGATGAATATTTCAGTTTTATTGATGATTTCGATAATAATTATTTTTCCGGTCATTATTGGGTATTTACAGACCAATCGTTTTTACGGATATTAGGAAGTTTGTATATGTTAAACTTAATTCCATATAAACTTTTTTCATTTTATCCTACATCATATAATAGTAATACTTTTGGTTTAATTCTTGAATTAGATTATTCTATTCAAAATGACTCTGAACTTAGAAAAAATCAAATACATGAAATTTATGATATTCATAATCGCATAGGACAATTACGTTTTGAAAAAAAAGCAAATTCAATAATTCAAGAAAATATTCAATTAAAAGAAAAAATTAATAAAATTACTGATTTATTAAAATAACTTTTGATAGTGGAGATACAATAAATAATTTTTTTATATTTCTTCATTGTTATAAAGTTAAAACATTTTTCTGACTTTTCCATTTATTATTCTTTGAACATGAAGAAACCATGCCAAATTTAAGCAAATACCAAGTTATTTGTTTATTTTTCATAAATAAAGATTTTTAATCTTTATTTTTGATTTTGAAATATTATATTTCGTTTTAGTTCGAATTAAATCTCTTCTGCATATTTGTTTTTAAACACCACGTTTACTCCTAAATATTCATTTTCTAGATTTTGGCATGGTTGAAAAGCATTTTCAATTTTATTGCTAGTTTTTTCTATTTTATTATATTTAAATGAAAAATAAAGTTTTTATATCTTGAAGAGCTTGATTTTCTAATAATTTTATAAATAATTGGATGAAATTCTTTTTCACGATAAATTAAAGACTGAAATTCTTTATTTGAATCTTCATAATTTTCTAAATCAAATAAATATTTAATCATTTTTAATTGTCTGTAGTATTCTTCGTATTTTTCATCCGAAATATGGCATTTATCTTTAAAATCATTCAATTGCTTATTTAAACTTTTTTAGTATGAAAAATACATAATTGATGTTTAAAACCTAATTTTGGAATAATTAAAGAATATTTTTTATCTAAATCTGTGGTGATTGCAATTTTATTTTTATTTGCTGTTGATTCTTTTAAAAATTTTGTAATAGTCGTTTCATCTTCAGTATCATGAATAACATCGGCTACAATATAATTAAAAATCTAATCTAGAAGCATATGGCGATATTTCCAATTTCCATTGATTTTTATCCATTCAACATCAAAGACATAATATCCCGAGCAACGTCCCAAATCAAATTTTAAAATATTTTCATTAACAAAAAGCCAATTTTCTATAGTTTGGTGTGAAACACTGATTCCAAAAAACTTTTTAAATGATTTACAAACATTTTTTTAAATTTTTAAGATAAACTGAATTAAAAGTTCCGATTCACTTTTCAATTCATTGGTAAAATTGCTATTTTTATCAACAAGACTTGTTAAATCAGTTTGAAAGGTTTTACCACAACGTTACAATTATAACACTGAACTTTAATATGAGTCCGAATAATTTCCTTAAAAACTAATTTTCTATCTGTAAAACCATATTTAACAACATAATAACTTCCACAATGCAGACATCTAGCTAAACTCATTTTAAAATATAGAACATCTTTTTTAAAACTTAAATAAAATGATTTAAAAACTTTTTGACAAGAATTCATTAATTTCACAAAACGATAATCAGAAAGGACAAATCCATCATCAGAAACACAAAATATATATTGTTTAACATCCAAAATACTATTTAGAGTAATTATTTTTTGATTAGACATAATAAAAACTTTTAATTCAACTTTTTATTAAATTTAACTATTTTTAAAAAGAATTAAAAAATCAAAACATAATTCCATCAAAAATTTCTAATCAACAAAGTTTTTGAAAGAGTCTTAAAAACTTAAATAAATAAATATTTGTATTTAAAATCATATTTATACATATGTTCTTAGATTAGACATTTCATTTATTTTAAATGAACTAGAATCTAAAAAAGAACTGCGAAACTACTTTAAATTTCTGAAATTTTAACAGCAGATTAAGTTTACAAAATTTTTTCACAACATCCCAAAAACCTTTAAAAGAATTAAATAGAATATTAAATAATCAAAATAGAATTAGAAGAAGAAAAAAAGATATTTATTGTTTATACAAGACCAATTGGGCAAAGTTGAAAATTTTATGGGTTGAGGTATTTTGTGAGTAGGTTCTGCCAGAGATTGTTTGTTTGGATTTCTATTTCCTGTTGAAATATAACTTCTTCGTACCATTTTATTTCATTTAAGTCTAAAAATATGTCAATGCCTTGTGAGGTTATGAATCTTCTTTTATAGTATTCTTCCATTGTGTATTTGTAAAATCCTTCTATCAAATTGTTTGTTTTTGGAATTTTAGTATTTTCCATGTAATTAAATAGTTTGTCTTTGTCTTTTTCGAAATATTCTAAGTAATTGCTAATATCTTTGGGTAAATATTGTATTCTGTTGTATAATGTGTTGAATTTTCTATTTGACTGTGATATTGTGTCTGTTTAGAATATTTCTGAGATTTTTGTGCTGCATTTTTCATATAACTTATGTTGTTGTTTTAGTTTTTTGATGTCTTTTCTGTATTTTTTTGTTTTTGTTGTTAGATTCTTTTATTTTGTTTAAGGACGTGTTTCTTTTTTTATCCTTTTTTGAGGGCCTTTCGATTTGTCCTTTTCCTTTTAATTTTTCTTTGTTTATTCTTTTGGTATTTTTTGTTTTTAAATATTCTAAAGTGCCTTGTTTTCTTTTGATTTTGCGTTGTTGTTTCCAGGTGAATGTTTTTTGGTTCATTATTTTGTGGAAAACGCATAAGTGTTGTTCGACCCCTAATTCTTTTAATATATTGGGATATGCATTGACTCAGTCTGTTACAATTACTTCTTTTTTTAAATCAAGTAATATTAATGGATGTCTGGTATTGGGTGTTGTGGGGGTCGCTATAAACTGATACATCTTTTATTGAATATTTGATGAATATTTTTACAATATCTGAAGTGAATTCTTCATTTGGTATTTTTAAGTCATTGATTATAACCCGAGTATTTGCGTCTATTTAAGATAATTGTGTGTATTTTTGATTTTTATTTCCTATGAACTCTTCATCGAATCAACTCACTCCAGAACATTCTAGTTTTGTTTAATTTAATAGATTTAGAATGCCTTTTCATTTTGCTTGTGAATACTGTGAATATTTATTCTTTTTGTGTAAATAAACAGTTGATCTGTGTATTTTTTAATTTCCCATTGTTTTTGTAAGAGTTTGGCCTTATTTTTATATGATGTGTGTTCTATTGAATCAATATTGAGTATTAAATCCATTATGTAGATAGTGTAGTTGCAATGTCTCTCAACAATGCCATTTAAAGGTGTTGTTAGTGTTTTTCAACATTCACAGCATTTGTATCTTTGTTTATAAATTGGAAAGATCTTATTCATCTTCCAGAGCTTAATTTCATGTTTATGAAGCTTTCCACCACAAGGACAAGTCCTATCAGCCATATCATAGATAATTTTAACTTCTCAGGGCATAATAAATAATAAAAATAGTGCAATGATTGAAGGAACTTCTTGTGACAAGTAAATTTTTTCATATTTAAACCAAACAAAAGAATTAAATATCTTTTCGGCATAAACTTTATCTGTAGGAGTTTTATTTCGTTTCATAATATAATATATGCTCCTACAACCTATTTAAAACTTATTTAAGACCTAAAATTACTCATTTTTAACTATGCCAGATTATTATATCGAGCAATTAATATATTTGCCTTCATAAAAAGCGTTGTTTTAAAATTAAAAGAGGCATTATTAAATTAAAGGTATCCAAAACTTTATTAATAAAATCTGCCAAATATTGCATCAAATGACCTATAAATTTACAATTATTTATTGTTTTTCATATAAACATATAAAATAACTTAAATTGTTATAATATTAGTTTTAAATTAGTAATATCGTGTTTTAAAAAATATAAACACATAAAATTTTCAACTTTGCCCCAATTGACTTGTATTTTAATTTAACAGGAAAAAAACAAAAGAACATCCCAAAACATTAAATTTAAAATGGAGTTATTCATCATCTAAAGAATTTTATTGGATTTAACGCCACAGTTATCATTAATTACAATAGTATGAACAATGTTTCTATTTTAATCCATTCTGGAACACCAAATGATGCGAAACTTTTTGATAGAATAAGAAAAAACGTACAAAAAAGACGAATCATGCAAAAAAAGATACCATAATTTTTGATAAAGAATATTGCAGTTATAAAACTACTAATTAAGAATAAGCATATTTTTATGAGCCTTAATTATATCACAAGAATTTTGCTCAAAAACAGCCATACAACAATTATCGGAGAACTAAAAAATTCAGACACCTAACATTTTAATTAATAAATGTAAAAAAAATTACAAAAACCATGACAGTAATAATTAAATAATATTTAATAATAATATATAAATTAATACAAAATTAAAGAATGAATATTAACAAATAATTTATGTCAACACTCATTACATTAAAAAAAAATATTTGAAAATATTGAACATCAAAAGAAAATTTTTTCAATTTTTCATTTCACAATATTTTTTATTTTTTCTAATAAAGAATTTACATTATTTTCTATAATTTTACTCTTATCCATTTTTACATCAAGAGTACCCTGTTTTTTTGCAACCAAACATGCATCACACCAAGGTTTAGAATAATTTTCATTATTTATCGAAACATGAAGAATATCAAAATTTACATAATTAGCCAAACCCCTCATCCCATCTTCATAAAATCTATAGCAATCTACATCCTCAATCCCATGTTTTGGCCCACCACTTGGAGCAATAATACAACAAAAACCACCCGGTTTTAAAATTCTACTTATTTCACCCATTGTTAACCAAAAAAAACCTAAATGTTCAAACAATTGACCACAAATAACCACATCATAAGATTCATCAGCAATTTCCTGAATATTATATATATCGGCAGTAATAATATCAACATTTTTTCCTTTTCTAAAATCCAATCCATCATAAGACCAGTTAGGTTCATTAAAAATAGATTTATAGTTATAATTATTACCACTAGTATCTAATGAACCAATATCCAAAATATTTAAATAATTTCTTTTATCCAAAAAATTATTTTTAAACCAATTCATTTTATCATGACTACTTTTATGCATAATAACACCAAATAATTATTTTTTTGCTATCAAAATACTATCAAACCATGGTGAAGATTCTTCATTAACATTTGTATATACTTCCAAAATTGTTAAATCAACATACTTAGCTATTTCTTTCATACCATCAGAGGTGAATCTAAAACAATCTAAAGGATTTTTATGTACTGGACCAGAACTTGGAGCTATAATACAACAGTACCCTTCATTTTTTAGTATTCTTGATACTTCACCCATTGCTCTCCAAAAAAATTCCATATGTTCAAAAGCTTGTCCTGAAATAACAACATCAAAAGTTTCATTAGGTATTTCCTTCCAATTATATAAATCTGAAACAATTAAATCAACATTAGGACCCTCTTTTAAATCCATTCCAATATACTCCCAATTATCATTATCAAATATACTTCGATAGTTGAATGATGTTCCGCTCGAATCATATGATCCAATATCCAAAATCTTTAATACATCATTATTATTCAGATAGTTATTTTTAAATTTTTTCATCGACAAAAAAGAACTTCTATGCATTGATTCACCATTTAATATTTTATATATACATATATAATATTCGATGAATATAATATTTGCTTTTTAAGAGTCTGTAAAATTAGGCTTCTTTCAAATTATTTTTTTACACTTGAAATTTCACATCACTAAAAATTCATTCTAATTTGTTAGTGTAAAAAATTTAACTGATAATTTCATTTTTACCTGTTTTTTGAGGACATTTCTTTCAATCCATTTTAAGTCATCGAGTTTGATTTGTGTTACTGCTCCTGCGTATGTTCGGTAAATTCTTTTTATTTTTCCAGGAAATGTTACTTTGAACAGTAATTCAACAAGATTGTTTGTTTTTGGTATTTTTTTGTCTTTTGTGTATTTTAGTGCCTTATTTATTTTTTTAGAGAGTGTTTTGATGAAATTTTTTATAATTGGTGGTAATTCTTCTAATTTATCATATAATTGATTAAAGTATTTCATTGCTGTTTTAAAGGATTTTGCACGGAATATTTTCTTTATGGTTCCCTTATATTCTAGGTGTTCTTTGATTTTGGCTTTATATTCTCTTATTTTTTCTTTATTCTCACCTATTTCTCTTTTTAGTTTTTTTCTTTTTTCGAGGTTGTTTATTGCTTTTTTGTCAGATTTTTTAGGTCTTCCTCTTTTTAAGGGCATTTCGTTTTTTAATTCTTCTATTTTTGCTTCTTTTTTCTCATTTGCTTTTGTTAGTGATTCTATGCGTCTTTTTTTAGTGTTGATGTATGGATTTAGTTTTACCATTAGGTTTTGCATGATATGGAATGTGCAGAGTTGGTGTTTTGCATCCAAACTTTCTATTATTTCTGGATATGAACGATAACCATCAGTAATGATAGTTTCTAATTTTATTCCTCCTGTAGATTCTTTTAAGAATTTTTCAATATATTCTTTGCTGAATTGTTCTTTGCAAATTAAGTTCATCATTGATTATCATCTTAGTATGAATCTCAATTAAGGCTAATCTCACATAGATTTTCTTATTAATCTTTATGAATTCTTCATCATAGAATAATAACCACTTGATTTTATATTTAGTTTTTTAATTTGTTTAGTATTTCTTGTTTTTTATTATGGATGTATTGTGGTGATAATTCTTTTTCATGAAGATATATGCTTTGTCCGGAGATATTGAGGTTAAACTGTTCGTTTACCATTTCAGTTTTTGATTCGTATGATGAGCATGTAATTTTCGTACACATTAATCCCTGTTCTTTGATTTCCCCTGCATAATTACAGTATTTATCAATATAATCAGGCAACATTGTTGTCATGAATTTTTCCTTATTTTTAGAGGGATATTTGTAAGTTTGCTTATAAATTATGAATTTTTTATTTAATTTATATTCAACTAATCCATTTTTAACGTGTGTTCGAGCAAAATCCGGATCATACTCTCTATAATCAAAGTAAATGATAAATAATTTTGTATTCATTATTTCTGAGAATAAATCAACGATTTTGGGCGAAATGGTGTTGCAAATGTAGAGTAAATTTCCCTAACCAAATAAGTAATATTTAAATAAATCTTCAACACAATATATTTCTGTAGGCTGTTTATTTTTTGATTTCATATATAATAATTAGCCTACATTCAATTTAAATGTTCCTATAAACTTTAAATTAAAAAATAATACTTAGATAATTGTAGATAAATCAATAACTCGATATTCATAAAATATACATTGATTTAATTAGTTATGATGGAATATAGTTAATTCTACGAATAATGAGCCATATTTTATGAGTTAATTAAAAATAGATGGTATTTTATTCAAGCAAGGATATCATTTAATTGAAGTAAAATCAAATCATTTTGCCCTTATTTTTTATATAACAATTTAATATTAACTTAATAACATATTTAGTTTTAATAAATAGAATTAAGAAGAAATTAAATTAAATTCATCAGTTAAATTTTTTACACTAACCTAATTTTACTTTAATTTTAAAATTATTAGTTTAAAAATAGTTAAATACTTTAATAAGTGAGGACAAATAATATTTTATGCCCAATATAAATAAATCTATCCTTAATAGTAATTTAGAATTCATACAACTTAAACTTTTTGATTTTTCTAGCGAGAAAATTAATCAAGAAAAAATCATTTCAGAAAGATTAAATAAAGTACCATATTTTGAAAATACTAATTTAAAACTATTTTTAGATAAAAATAACACTTTTAAATAGGATAATTCAATTTATCCCAATTGTAGATCACATAAAATTATTAAAAAAAATACAATAACTAAAAATAAACAAAATATAAATGGAAAAACTACAGAATTTAAAGAACAGCAGCAACGCAAAATGTGGAAAAAAATTTGGAATAAAAAATAATCCATTAATTGAAGAACATGAACAATTTTTACAAGAAATTATGATTAAAATTTCATTAATAATAAAAATCAGATATCAATCACTTCGTAAAATAAGTAAATACTTCGAAATATTCCTTGGAATTCGAATATCACACCAAACAATCAATTGGTCAGACAAAAATCACGAAGAAAGAATCAACAACAAAGAATTCGAATATTCTGACTATTATTTATATGACGAGCAATTAAGGCTTAATGGAGTTAAACACTACAAATTAACTATATATGATGCAATACTCAATATTCTAGTCTCAGAACAAATTGTACGCCACAGAATACCTGAAAATACTAAAAAATTTATTCTAGATTCAACGACAAATAAACCATTTATTTGCTTAACAACCGATTTATTTCCAATGTACCGTAATGTGACATAGGAAATAAAAGTAAAACATCAATTATGCAAATTTCATCTATTTCAAACAATAAATCATAAATTAAAAGTGTATTTTCGACGAAACCAAATAAATGAAAAATCAAAAGACCATATTTACGAAAATGCAAATGAATTGAAAAATTGTTTCAGACAAAATTCAAAACAAGAAACAATCAATCAATTTAACAATATTTACAAAACTACAGAGCAATTCCCGTCGTATTAAAAGATTTCATTAGAAAACACACAATTATGCACTTTCACAGATAAGTAAAACACTTAAATGATGAAAATATAGAAAAAACATCAAATAAAGTAACTTATTCTTAATCTTTATTGCATGTTTAAAAGATTTAAACTTGAAGAACAAAAATTATTCTTGTTTCTATCATTTTAAAAGATTTTTATATTCTTTTACGATTTATTTGAATTTTTATTTGGCATATATATTCAATACCTGTGGGTTTTTCTTCCAATTTCTCTTAAAGACAATCTTCAATCGAAACACACATCAAAATGAGCCCAAGCAATAATTCACAAATATAGTGAAAAAGAGTCCACAAAATTCCCGGATTACTTTCGAACAAATAATTAAATAAACAACATGTTTAATAAAAATAACACAAATAAACTTAGGAATCAAATTCATAAGTTCAATGGATAACATACTCCAATTTATATTATAATCTTTTAAACCAAGAATAAACCCCACAAATATTAATATCAATGCTGAAAAATTATACTTCATAGTATTTAAGATTAAAGAAAAAAAATGACCAAATAAAATTAAAAAATTGTGACTTCATGCCGCATCCTCAAAAAATAAAAAAAAGTCATTTTTTAAATATATTATTAAAAAATCTTTTATTTAAAAGTTCATTATATTTTTTAAGAAGATACTTATTTCTATCTTCCAAAACCATAATTTTATTTGATTCATTTGAACTATTGAATTGATTGTATTTAAATGATACATTTAAATTATTATCTTTTTTTGCTAAAATTTTAACAGAATTATACAATTCTTTATTCAAATTAATATTATTATCAATTTTTTCAAAGTTTTTTTCTAAATCTTTTGAAAACAAAGCCAAATTACTAATTTCATTTTGGATTCTATCAATTTCTTTTAAATAAATATTATTTTCCAAAAATCCCAAATCAACTGAATCATTGCTTAAATTCAATTTATACTCCATTATAGAATTTGAATTCATAATTGCATTAAAACGTTTCAATGCATTATTTCTTTTTATAATACCAACATATGCATCAGTATTTAAAAAATTCATATCCTCAATTGCTAACTTAACCATTTTAAAATAATCTTCAGAATGAGAAGAACTAATATACATTGATAATTGAGTTATTTTAAAAATTGAAAAATCCTCCCTGAATTCATCAAAACAACCCTCATTTTCAAGAAAATTTTCAACATAATCGATAATTTTGAATATATCTGGAGCATTAGATGCAGTGTTATTAACAGAATTTGGATTAGATAACCTGTAATGATAAAAAAATTCTGGAACATAAGAAATTCTTTCTGCCCGAATCATTGATTGAACATGGAATGGTACATCATCAAAAGCAACATTCGTATGAAATCTAAAGTCATTATATTTATCCAAAAATTCTTTTTTATAAAATTTAGTCCAAGGTGCAAATGAACTCAAAAGAACATGCCTTTTTATAGCCCGATAATTAAATGTAAAATTATCAAAATCAACATCATTAAAAATTTTTTCAAATTCAAACCCTGGTTCATCATAATTTATAGGTTCACCATCCCTAAAACTAGCTATTTTAAATATTACAAAATCGGAATTATTTGAAATTGCATTATCATATAATTTTTCTAATGCATTTGGAGTTAAATAATCATCGGGATCAAAAAAGTAAATATAATCCCCTTTAGCATTATCCAATGCTTTATTTCTAGCAGCACCACAACCTTGATTTTCTTGATTGATGATTTTAATTCTATCATCATTCTTTGCAAAATCTTCCAACATTTTTAAAGAGTTATCCTTAGAACCATCATTAACACAAACTAGTTCAATATCTTTTAATGTTTGATTTAATAAACTATTAATTGATTCATCAAGGAATTCTTCTGCGTTATATACTGGAATAATTAAGGAAACTTTAATTTTATTGAAAAAAGAATCACAAGCATTTATAATTAATTCATCATCTTTAAAAACATCATGAACAATATTTTTAATTTCATTTTTATCTTCAGATGAATTCTCAGGAGATTTAAGATAATAAAATAATTGATTTTTATATTGATTAGATAAATTATCAAAACCTGAATTTTGTAATATTTCAAAAACTAACTTAAAGTGTTCAATATAATCATGTTTCTTTCGATGTGTATTTATTTTACCGAAATTATTGCCTGCAGAACGTAATGCATAAAAATCAACAGGAACCGTAGAAAAATTGTCTAATTTAGATAAAATTTCAGCAAAAAATACTGGATCCTGACCTCTAAGTAAATCAGGAAATTTAAAATTATTATCAATTATAAATTCTCTCTTGAAAATATTTTTATAAAAAGAGTAGGGTATACCATAATCTTCAGGTTTTAAAATTTCATGTTTGGAAAATCGCCTAAGATTTTTATTAATTATCAATTCACCATTTAAATCTATAACTTTAAGATTAGCAGAAATCATAGAAGTATCATCTTTAATAGCTACATCATACATTTGTTCTAATGCGGTTTTATCAATAAACATATCATCAGAATCTAAAAATGCAATATACTCACCATTAGTATGTATCATAGCATTATTTCTTGCAATGCCTGAACCTTGATTTTCTTGATTAAAAATTTTAATTTTTTCACCATATTTTGATTTATAATTTTTTAAAATTTTTAAAGAATTATCAGTTGATCCATCATTAATACATATGACCTCCAAATCTGTTAAAGTTTGATTAAATACACTATCTAATGACTCCCGAATCACTTTTTCATCATTATAAACTGGCATTATAACTGAAATTTTAATTTGATTCATAATAATCCTCCTTTACAGATTTTAAAACATCAGGATAATAATCAATAACCTGTTTAAGTTGTAAATCATTTCCACCATCAAAATTTGATGAATATAAAGTTTTTTCATTAATAATATTTAATTCTCTCGCCAAGTTAATATAAGTTAATTGAAACATATTATTTTTCACACATTTTATTTTAGTTTTATTTAAAATAGCCATAGCCCATACCCAAATATCATCAGCAGTAGGACATAATTTTTCAAATAATTCATTATTACAAACATCCTCATGTAAAGAATTCGGTGGAAATAATGATCCCGCACCATTTGTAGAAAGATTAATGAAAGAAGGTTTAGTTTCACCAACATTTAATTCCCAATCATTATAACTTTCAAAAGAGCCCTCCGTATTTAAAGAAACATTTCTTGATCTCTGGCAAATAATATACTTGGGATTTTTTTTATGCTCATCATACAATAATTCTAACCAATTTTTAGGATAAAATAAATCATCATCAGCAGTGACAATCAAATCATTTGGATATTCAGATAATGCTGGAATTAACTTTTTATAGGATTTAACATCTTTACACCACTTAATCTTTAAACCAAACTTTTTAAGATTTAAAACATTCGGAGGAATATCATTTTCACCATTAGGAAATTGATCAGAAGCTAACCACAAAACAACTTCATCAGGTTTAATACTTTGATTAAAAATTGAGAATATGCAATAATGAATATCATATAACCTTTCAGGAAACGAAGTTAATGAAACAATTAATTTTTTATCTCTTTTATGAGTTGTAACACCAAATTCATTAAAATTTTTAATTTTAGCATCCAATAACCGTTTATTAATCGATTTATGATAAGGATATACATCTTTATTTATTAAAACATTACCTTCATCAATACCATATAAAACAAAATAAAGTAATGGATTTAATTTAGAATTAATAATATTAATGTTAGAACTTTCATAAAATTTCCCATCGAATGAAACACTAGGATTTTTACCTTGATTATGGCCTATAGAAAGATAATGTAATAATGGATTAAAATTAAGAGTATAATTATATTTTGACCGATAATATTCATAATCAAATAAATCCCATTTTTCAATTAAATCAATACCTTTAAATAATTCATCAATCGAACAATTTTCAAATAATAATCTCAACATAATCAATTGAGAATTAATATTTATTAAAGCTTTATTAAAATTGTTTAAATTATCATACAATATTGACAAATTATCAAGAGTTTGTTTTTCATTCTTAATAGATATTGCAATTTTACTTGCTTCATGAAAATTTTTATTAGAGATTTCTTTAAATAATGAATTATACTCTTTATGAGGGCGAAGATTATCATTTTTTTCAAATTCAATAAATAAAAAATTGCAATCCTTTAAAAGATTGACACGATCTTCAAATACCAAATCACTATCAATAAATTGACTAATCCAATAATTTAAACGAGAAAGGCCAACATAAGTTAATTCCTCACCAACAGACAATAATAAATCATATAATTCAAAATAAGAATCATATAATCCTTTCAAATATGTTTTATTTCTTTCATAACTAACCGATTTTTCAATAGATGAATTTCGAATAACATACTCAAAAACTGGAAAATCAATGAAAGAAATCCCATGGGCATGTAAAAAATAGTTTGTAGAAAAAACCAAATCTTCACCAGGCACACCAATAGGAAATTGAATATTATTTTCTAATATTACTGATTTTTTATAAATTTTAGACATTATGGCCGGAGGATATATCAAAATTTTAAAATCTTCAAAAACATTATTAAGTTTAAAATCCTTTTCAAAGAAAATATGATTATTCTTTATACCATCATCATTTGTAACATAATAACCAGATACCAAATCCAAATCATTATTATAAATTTCTTGATACAATTTTTCACAAGCATCATGATAAAAAATATCATCCGAATCTAAAAACATTATATAATCAGATGTTGCATTTTGAATACCCACATTACGGGGTTGACCTCCAAATCCACTATTATCATTTAATAAAATACATTTAACATTATCATACTCAAGAGAATATTGTTTTATAATTTGTCTGGAGTTATCAGTCGAATAATCATCAACAAATATCAATTCAATATTTTCAAAACCAATAGATTGTTCTTTAATTGAATTAAATGAATCATGAATATAATTTTCAGAGTTATAAACTGGAATAATTATGGAAATTAAATATTTTTCACCATACATAAAACATCACCTCAATCCACTAATTTTTTTAATGATTTTAGAAATAATACTTTCATTTAGTTGATTTTTTAATTCCAAATTTTCATCCATTAAATAATCATTTTGTTGATTAAGATATTTAATCATGTCATTAAGATGCATCACCTCATCAGACGAATAATGATTAATTAATTTTTTGTTTGATAAACTTTTTTGTTTATAAAAATTCAAATAATATTCCAATTCTTCTGAATAATTGACTAACTGTGAAAAATTATTCTCTAAAATGAACAAATAATCTTTAATTAAATATTTTTCTGAATAAGAAATATCATCCAAATCATCTAATGACACATCACCATTATAATTATCTTGCATTAATTTAAATTCTGCATAATTTTCTGAAATCATAGAATGAATATAAAAAACAAGATAATAAAATGAAATTTTATTCAAGTCATGTGCTGAGATATTTAATGATTTTAAAAATAGTTTAATCTTTTCAAAATATTGTAGTTTAAATTCATCATCTATTTCATTTAATTTACGTTCAAATTCTTTAAAAGTAAATTCTATAAATTCTAATTTAAATTCATCAAAAAAGTTATTCTCCAATAAAAATTCTTTTATACCACACATCACATCATAAAAAACAATAGCTTCACTCGATGATACATATAAAGTTTGAAGTGAATCTTGACCTATCCTATTATAATGATAAAAAATTTTAGGAAAATAGGATATTCTTTTAGCCAACAACATGGATTTAACATGAAATTCAACATCATTATACAATTTATGATAAGGAAATTTAATGTTATTTTCAAAAATAAAAGAACTTTTATAAAATTTAGACCATATAACCCCAAAATATGCATTTAATACTTTATTTTTGACTAATTTATAATCAAATGATAATGATGAAAAATCTTTATTAGAATCCACACCTAAAAAATGAATTAAATCCATTGATTGATTATCTGGTAAATGTCTTACTGCATCAAATAAAACCAAATCAGAATGCAGATTAATGGCTTGATTATATAATTTTTCACAAGTATCCTTTTCAATCCAATCATCAGAATCTAAAAATAAAACAAAATCTCCAGTAACCTTTTCTAACGCCACATTCCTACTGAAACCTGCACCAGAATTTTCTTGATGAAAAATTTTAAATCTTTTATCACCATTCGAAAAATCTTTAAGAATTTTAAAAGAATTATCTGTTGACCCATCATCAATACAGATTATCTCTATATCTGACAATGTTTGGTTTTTAACAGACATTAAGCAATCAGTTAATAAACTCTCAGAATTATAAACTGGAATAATTATTGAAACTTTAGGATTGTTCATTCAAATCACATTAAATAGAGAACCTATCATGTTTTTTATTTCGTATAAATAATTTTTCAATAAAATCTAATTTTTCTTCAACTTTAAAGTTAGATAATAATGAAGAAACTTTATTAAAGTCCAATGTTTCACCAGGTTTTTGAGAATACACATATATTCCACTCACATACTCATCGACATTTTCGGAGTATTCATTTTCAAAGTTACCTACATAATCCTTTGTAAAAAATACTTCTTTTTTTAACAAATTAATTGGATTTCCACCATATAAATTATTAGACTCTAACTTAACATAAGATGGCACATAAGAATAATTATCAATAATAGATCCAGATCCAATATTTACTCCTTTACTCACATAAGACAAATGTCCCAGCCATACATGGTCCCCAATTAAAACACTGCCACTATGATTAACTCTTTTTTTAGTATTTATATCATAAACAATATGTGCATCAGAGGTTCTAATATTTGTACCACTACCGATTATACCTTCATCACCAATAATTAAATTTTGATGCTCTTGAACATTAATATTAATTGGAGGAGTCAAATTGTTATCCCTACCTATAAAAACAACAGAATTTTGAAAAATATGTAAATTAAAAGAGTAATTACTATTAGTACTTGATAAATAGATTAAAGAGTTGCTGCCCCCAAATAATATTGAGCAATCAACTAAATTCACATTATTTTCACAATATAATACATTTCCAGAACCGTGAAATGTAATTTTTGAACTAGACATATTAGGGTTTCCAGTAATCCTATTCTCTTTTAAAGATGAAAAATCATCAATACTTCTTACAATTTCCATAATAAACACTTCTTTTAATCATAAGCTCGACATTCCAATATTGTATCTGCAATAAATGTCCAAGGTTGTTCTTTAGATAAAATAAATTTATATCCCAAATCCAAATGATCAATCCAAGGTTTTATATCAAAAAAATCATCAACACTATGATAAATACTCAAAAATAAAATTGGCTTTTGAGTTTTTAATGTATTAATTGCTCCTTTAAGGAGATTTTTTTCTTCACCTTCAACATCTACCTTAATAAGACCAACATTTAAATTATTTTCTTCAACATAAGAATCAATCGTCATTGATTGAATTGAAAAAGAATTATCAAATTTTCGCCTATTTGAATCAGACGTTATTCCCTGATAATTATCTCCAGAGACATATAACTCCATTTCACCATTCTTATCACTTAATGAAGCTTGAACCGGTACAATATTAGTTATATTATTCAGTTTAATATTTTGAACCAGTTTTTCATAAGATTCTTGAAATGGTTCAAAAGCATAAACATTACTTGAAGTTAAATTTGATAAAGATATTGAGGAATCTCCAGTATAAGCACCAGCATCAATTATATCCTTATCTTTTAAGAATTCTTTATCTTTATCATTAAACGGGTCATTAGCAAAACAATGAATATTGAAATTATTATCAACAAATTCATAATCCAATATCTTATTTTCTGACATGCATTCTAATTCAAATTGAGAAAATCTATTTTGTTCTTCAACTTCAAAATTATTGAATAAAGTATCCCTTTTCATAAAATTAACAGCGATAGCACGTAAATATGCAAATCTAAAATAATTTTGTGATTCTTTAGGTAAATCTTTTATCATTTCAGATAATTTATCCCCAAAATCTTCTCGATAAAAATAATCTATATAATCCCAATCACAAAAACTTCCGGCATTTTTCTTAATCCTATTCTGATAAGAAATAAATTTAATTCTTTCTTTAAGTTCTTTATTTTCTTCTAGAAGCTTTTCATAATTTTCTTTATAAAAATTATATTGATTACTTTTAGATAATAATTTATTTTTAAAATTCATAATTTTATAATAGCCTCATAAACTCGCTTACAATTATTTTTATCATTAAACATATAAAAATTATCCACTCTTTTATTATATATCTCTTTCATATTACAATCAGTTTTCAAATATTCTTCAATTATATCAATTAATTCATCTTCATCTTTTGTAACTTCACCAAACCCCATTGTTTCATAGTTAAAATACCTGTTTTTAAAATTATAATCATCCCCATATTGATAGTAAACAATAGGCTTCTTATTATATGAAAAATCAAATGCTACACTTGAATAGTCTGTGATTAGTATAGAAGAATTATTGAATAATTCTTGATAGCGTGTTGATTCATCAAAAATAACTTCTTCTTTTTTATTAAATAAATCAATGAATTCATAAACTTTAGGATGAGGTTTGAAAATAATTTTATATCCATATTCTTTAGCTAAATTAACTAACTTTTCATTATTAATTAACGAATTAATTTTTTTAAAATACTCTGATTTATTAATTTGACTTTTATAAGTATATGATAAATTTTCTCTCCAAGAAGGCATTATTAAAATTTGTTTCTTATCTGAAATATTCTCCAAACCATCAAATCTTGGAAAGCCCAATACTTGAACAACACCATCATTATAATTATACTTATATTGATAGAATGAATTTCGTTCTATCTCCGAAACAGTTACTAAAAGTTCAATGTTTTTATCATATTTTTTTAGCCACATAGATATATCATCTTTAGTAACTCCATGCTGTAAGAATATTTTACCTGAATTTATCAACCCAGAATAATATTTAATATTTTTACCCCAAAATGGATTTAAAATATTTTCATCAGGATGGGATGAAATAATTTTATCTGCAAATAAATATATTAAACGTTGTTTAATAGAATAAAACGGAACAATATTATCCAAATTTTTTAATCTATTAAAATCATTTGAATCCTCACAAATAGTATAATACTTTTTAATTCGATCATTTTGTTTAATAGAATATTTATAAAGATGTTCTGCATTATCATCAGCCTGATGGCGTCTATCCATAAATAACCAAATTTTTTTATTTCTATAAAATGGGAACAATAACAGATATAAAAATCTAAAAATCAATGCAGAAGTCCAATAAGGACCTTTTTTAATGAAAATATTTTTTAAAACAGGAATTTCTGATTTAATCATGTTAAAATAATGATATCTTTTAATCACAAATCCTTTTCCATAGTATTTAATTAAATAATTATCCCAAATTGAATAGTTACTTACTTTAGACATTCTAGCATGACTTAAGAAATCCATTTCTAAATTGACAAAAACATCTTCTGATGAAGAATACTTAACATATAACCCAATAACAGATTGTTTATCTTCGGACAAGGGTACTTCAAAATCGAAATTAATAATTGATTCGGAAAATTCATCGGAAATACGATCTGAATACTCAATACATTTAGATGAATATTCAAAAATCTCATCATTAATTTCTTTAGTTAATACTATCTCAATTTTATTTTTATCAAAAAATGATTTGAACATTCCTGAAATATACAGAGTATTTCTTTTTATTTCAATTATATCTAACCAGAATTTATGTATAGATAAACGGTCAAGCAATATATCTCCAACATATATTACAACATCCCCATCTTCAATTTTTGTTGAAGTTTCAGAATCATATTTTGATTTTAAAAGATAGTTTTTAACATTTAATGTAACATTGCGATGTTTAAGAATTATTTCATCATCCAGAAACTTGGCAATATATTTAAGATTATTATAAAATTCCTCAGATTCATTATTCTTAGCTAATAACAATTGAACATTATTAGAATAAAATATCCACTGAATATCATAAATAATCATGTATTGAATAAACTTTGGGACAAGAGAATATTTTTCAAGAGAATAATTTATTAAATTAATAAAATAATTTTTTAGGCGATTATTATAAAAGTTTATACTCTTATTTGAAGTATCAATTGTAGAAGATTCATCGAAACGTTTTCTATAATTATATGCTCCTTTTTTAACAACACCATAAGCCATTTTTTCTAAAAGAATTTTATTTACCATTATTGAATCTTCAGAACTAACTAGATTAGTATCAAATTCAAACTTGTCAAAAAGTTCTGATTTAAAAAAGGCAGAAGATGCTGAAAGTTGAGGATAACACCAAAATTTATTCAAATCAACTACTTTATCTGTTTTATATTTATAATTTAACTTGTGATCTCCTTTTTGCCTTTCAAAAAATCTAATTGGAATAGAAACCAAATCTATATCATCAAAATGTTTTTCAAAAAAAGGAAAAACATATTCTAATGTATCTGCCCTCAATGTATCATCAGAATCTAAAAAATTTACGTATTTACCATTTATGTGTTTTAATCCTAAATTACGTGCACTGGCTTGGCCTTGATTTTCTTGATAGAAATATTTGATATTATCGGGATAATTATTCACATAATTAAGACAGATTTCAGAGGTTTTATCAGTGCTTCCATCATCGACTAAAATAAGTTCAACATTACTTTCAAAACCAAAACTTTGATTGATTACGGATTCGATAGCATCAGAAATATAATTTTCAACATTGTAACAGGCCATTACAATAGAAAACAATTTATATTTATCATTAATCACAAAATCGTCATAGTCAACTGAATTAATTAATAAATTTACACGATGCTTTATTTTTAAACTTAAATTATCTTTAATTTCATTATCTTGCAATAATTGAATTAACAATTCTTTAAGAGAATAAAAAAAAGATTTTCTATATTTATTTGAAGTTTGTGAATAACGCCACAACATTAAATGTATAAACCTGTTAGATACATTAACTTTATAGTCATGCCAATTGTTTGTTTCAATGAATTTTTCTATGATTAACTTAAAAATAGGCACTATATCAGAATAATCTTTATATTCTGTTTTTTCAACGGTAGAACCTTCACGATTGATTCTATAATAATATAATGTTTCATCAACAATAGAAACTTTATTTGCTTTAAGATATACATCATAAAAAAAAACTTCATCCTCAAAAATTAGATTTTCAGCAAATTTAATATTATGCTTTTTAATAAAAGAATTTTTATATAGTTTATTATATGGAGTTACTGAAATTTCACAGGTAAACTCCATTGTATCTTTATGGGAAAAAACATCTCTTTCAAAATCTTTGAAAATTCCTAAAGAATAATACCATAAACTATCATTAATTTCATTTGTTAATTCATCATATGATGCTACTTTACACATCACCAAATCAAGATTAGACTTTTTAGAAGAATTATATAATTTTTCAAGCATATCCTCTTTGATAAAATCATCACTATCAACAAAAGCAATATACTCACCAATTGCCTTATCAATACCAATATTTCGAGCAATACCCTGTCCTTCATTATCTTTATCAATAATTTTAATACGATTATCAATTTTTTGATAATTTTTAAGAATTTCTAATGAATTATCTGCAGACCCATCATTAATACATATAATTTCAATATTGCTTAATGTTTGATTAAGAACACTATCTAAACATTTTGGTAAAAATAATTCTGTATTATAAACAGGAATAATAACAGAAACTGCAATTGAATTCATTACTTACTATTTTATATGTATAAGTATTTAAAAGATAGGATTTAATCGACTCTTTCAAAAACTTTGTTGATTTGAAATTTTTTTATGAAATTTAGTTTTGAATTTTTAATTTTGTTTAAAAATAGTTAAATTTAATTAATAGGTGGAGTAAAAGTTCTTATTATGCCTAACCAAAAAACAAATACTCCAAATAGTATTTTAGATGTTAAACAATATATATTTTGCGATTCTAATGATGGATTTGTACTTTCAGATCCCCGTTTTGTGAAAATTTTTAAATCCTGCCAAAAGGCTCTGAAATCTTTTGATTTGAGTTTTAAGAAGGATATTCCTTATTTTAAAATGATTTTAGCTCGATGTCCATATTGTGGTACTCGTCATGACAAATTTGAAAATTTTATGGGTTTATATTTTTTAAAACAGGATATTACTAATTTAAAACTAATATTATAACAATTTAAGTTATTTTATAAGTTTATATGAAAAACAATAAATAATTGTAAATTTATAGGTCATTTGATGCAATATTTGGCAGATTTTATTAATAAAGTTTTGGATACCTTTAATTTAATAATGCCTCTTTTAATTTTAAAACAACGCTTTTTATGAAGGCAAATATATTAATTGCTCGATATAATAATCTGGCATAGTTAAAAATGAGTAATTTTAGGTCTTAAATAAGTTTTAAATAGGTTGTAGGAGCATATATTATATTATGAAACGAAATAAAACTCCTACAGATAAAGTTTATGCCGAAAAGATATTTAATTCATTTGTTTGGTTTAAATATGAAAAAATTTACTTGTCACAAGAAGTTCCTTCAATCATTGCACTATTTTTATTATTTATTATGCCCTGAGAAGTTAAAATTATCTATGATATGGCTGATAGGACTTGTCCTTGTGGTGGAAAGCTTCATAAACATGAAATTAAGCTCTGGAAGATGAATAAGATCTTTCCAATTTATAAACAAAGATACAAATGCTGTGAATGTTGAAAAACACTAACAACACCTTTAAATGGCATTGTTGAGAGACATTGCAACTACACTACCTACATAATGGATTTAATACTCAATATTGATTCAATAGAACACACATCATATAAAAATAAAGCCAAACTCTTACAAAAACAATGGAAATTAAAAATACACAGATCAACCGTTTATTTACACAAAAAGAATAAATATTCACAGTATTCACAAGCAAAATGAAAAGGCATTCTAAATCTATTAAATAAAACAAAACTAGAATGTTCTGGAGTGTACTGCTACGATGAAGAGTTCATAGGAAATAAAAATCAAAAATACACACAATTATCTTTAATAGATGCAAATACTCGTGTTATAATCAATGACTTAAAAATACCAAATGAAGAATTCACTTCTGATTTTGTAAAAATATTCATCAAATATTCACTAAAAGATCTATCAGTCTACAGCGACCCCCACAACACCCAATACCAGACATCCATTATTATTACCTGATTTAAAAAAAGAAGTAATCGTAACAGACTGAAACAATGCATATCCCAATATATTAAAAGAATTAGGAGTCGAACAACACTTATGCGTTTTCCACAAAATAATGAACCAAAAAACATTCACCTGGAAACAACAACGCAAAATCAAAAGAAAACAAGGCACTTTAGAATATTTAAAAACAAAAAATACCAAAAGAATAAACAAAGAAAAATTAAAAGGAAAAGGACAAATCGAAAGGCCCTCAAAAAAGGATAAAAAAAGAAACACGTCCTTAAACAAAATAAAAGAATCTAACAACAAAAACAAAAAAATACAGAAAAGACATCAAAAAACTAAAACAACAACATAAGTTATATGAAAAATGCAGCACAAAAATCTCAGAAATATTCTAAACAGACACAATATCACAGTCAAATAGAAAATTCAACACATTATACAACAGAATACAATATTTACCCAAAGATATTAGCAATTACTTAGAAAATTTCGAAAAAGACAAAGACAAACTATTTAATTACATGGAAAATACTAAAATCCCAAAAACAAACAATTTGATAGAAGGATTTTACAAATACACAATGGAAGAATACTATAAAAGAAGATTCATAACCTCACAAGGCATTGACATATTTTTAGACTTAAATGAAATAAAATGGTACGAAGAAGTTATATTCCAACAGGAAATAGAAATCCAAACAAACAATCTCTGGCAGAACCTACTCACAAAATACCTCAACCCATAAAATTTTCAACTTTGCCTCGTCATGTTGTTAAATATGGTTTTACAAAAAGAACGTTAGTATTTAAAGAAATTGGTAAAACTAAAGTGAAAGTTCAGAGTTATATTTGTAAACGATGTAGTAAAACATTTCAAACTGATTTAACAAGTCTTGTTGATAAAAACAGCAATTTTACGAATGAATTGAAAAGTGAATCTGAGCACTTAATTTCAGATTATTTGGGAAGCTTAAAAAATGTTTGTAAATCTTTTAAAAAGTTCTTTGGAATCACTGTTTCACATCAAACAATTGAAAATTGGCTTTTTGTTAATGAAAATATTTTAGAATTTGATTTAGATCGTTGTTCGGGATATTATGTCTTTGATGTAGAATGGTTAAAAATCAATGGAGAATGGAAATATCGTCATACACTATTAGATGCAATTTCTAATTGTATTGTAGCCGATGCAATTTATGATACAGAAGATGAAACTACTGTTAAAAAGTTTTTAAAAGAATCAACAGCAAATAAGAATAAAAAAGCAATTACTACAGATTTGGGTGGTAAATATCCTCAGATTATCCCAAAACTAGGTTTTAAACATCAATTATGTATTTTTCATGCTAAAAAAAGTTTAAATAAATAATTAAAAGTTTTTAAAGATAAATTTCATCTTTCTGAGGAAGAATTTAAAGAATGTCATCAACAATTGAAAATGATAAAAGATTTATTTGATTTAAATAATTATGATGAAGATGAAAAAGAATTGAAATCTTTAATTTTTCGTAAAGACGAATTTCATCCTGCAATTTATGAAATAATTAGAAAATCAATCACCCCAAGATATAAAAGCTTCATTTATCACTTAAAAGACAGACGAATTGAAAAAACAAGTAACAAAATTGAAAATGCCTTCCAAAAAACAATGTCAAAATCCAGAAAACGAACATTCAAGACCAAACGAGGAGTTTTAAAACGAATATATCGCAGAAATCTAATTTGGAATGACAATCGAAAAAAGGATTTTGAAAATCAACAAAGTTTTTGAAAGAGTCATTTAATCCAAATTAATATTTTTTAATTGTTCTTGTGATGCATCATTTGCTGCTTTTACATAAGCATCACATACTTTATTTACTTCACCCATCATCTTAATTTCACCATCATCAATCCAAATAGCTTTATTACATAATTCTCTTATTTGACTAACAGAATGTGAAACCAATAATACAGTAATCCCTGAATTAATTAAAGAACGGATTTTATCAGAACTTTTTCTTTGAAATTTAATATCCCCAACAGATAAAATTTCATCAATTATTAAAATATCTGGTTCAACAATAGTTGCGATTGAAAAACCAAGTTTAGCACGCATTCCAGAAGAATAAGTTTTTACATGATAATTAATTGCATCACCAAGTTCTGAAAATTCAACAATTTCATCATATTTTTCTTTAATGAAATCTTCAGAAAACCCTAAAAATGCACCATTTAAAAAAATATTTGCTTTACCCGTATAATTCATGTCAAAACCTGCACCTAATTCAAGTAAAGGTGCGATTCTACCTTTTGTTTCAATCGTTCCTTCAGTTGGATCATAAACTCTAGATAATAATTTAAGAAGAGTACTTTTTCCAGCACCATTAAATCCTATAATTCCTACACGGTCACCTCGAGGAATCTCAAAAGAAATATTTTTAAGTGCAGAAATAGTTTTAGTTTTCTCACGGTTGCGTTTAATCGTCCGTATAAAAAATTCTTTTAAAGTATCAATTTTATCTTTAGATAATTTATAATCCATAGATACATTATCCACCTTGATAACAGTTTCATTAGAATAATCTTCAACCAAATCAGATAATGCATCATCAACAGAAGATGAATCCAAATTTACATCTTCTAAAACATCATCTTGAAAAATATCTTCAGATTCCACATTCAAACTTTTTTCAAAATCAACAACATGACTAATAGAATCAGAAGAATCTTCAAAATTTTTTAAAATATCATCAGAATTAGAAATATTATTTGAATTTTCGTAAATATCCAAAGTATTCTTTAAATCATTAGTATCATCATTGAGAATTAATTTATTTTTTTTAGAATTATTATTTTGAAAATCTTTTTGTATTGAACCTGCAGATAATATTAAATTCAAATCTTGTTTTAATTGAATTTCTTCATCTTCAGGAATATCTAATTTTTTATTTTTAAGAGCATTAAAAATAAACTGAGCTTCATCATATAACTTTTCATCGACATCAAAAGAATAATTAATGCCATCCTTAGAATTTATATTTTCACCAACATCATTACCCATATTATAAGATGGATTATAATCACCAATACCATATTCATTTATGTTGTCATTTTTATCTATTTTAAACAATGATTTATTATTTTTTGAAGACATTTTAAAAACCAAACCATCATAATTCTAATAATAATTTTTTCTCATGAATTCTGAATACTAAAAATCCTACTGCAAAAAGCATAACGGAAAATATTGCTAAGTATAATAAAACAGAAATTTCTGGAAATACCCCATACATTACACAATCTCTAAAACAAATAATAGCAGCATACAATGGATTTAATGAAAAAATCATCTGAATATTAGCAGGTACAATTTCCATAGGATAAAATAATGCAGATGCATACATCAATAATAAAGTAAATATTGAATACATATGTCCAACATCAGAAAAATACGTATTAAATACTGCCAATATTAATCCAACACCAATTATCATTAAAAATAACAAAAATATTGGAATAATTGCAAAAATTGTAGTAATTTGAAATGGAGCACCAGTAATAGCCATAACCCCAAATAATATAACCAAAGATATTAAAAAATTTATAAATTCATAAGAAATTGATCCAATTGCAAACATATATCTTGGAACATAAATTTTTTTCAAAATAGATGCATTGCCCCTAATTGAATACATCGCACCTTGAGTTGCTGCAATAAAGAAATCAAAAATAACCCTACCTGATAAAAAATAAACTGGAAAATTTTTAATTTGAAATCTAAATAACACTGAAAAAATAGCTGTAAATATAAGCATTATACATAAAGGATTTATAAAACTCCAAACAACACCTAAAACTGAATCTTTATATTTGGAAGTTAAATCCCGTTTAACCAACTGTTTTAATAAAAATTTTTTTTCATTAATTGTATCAAACATATAATATACACTCTGTTAAAAGATAGTTAAAAATATTACGAAAAAAAAGTAGAAAAAAATAGAATTAAAAAAATAAATTTATTTAATTAATTCCTGACCTTTGTCGACAACAATTTTACAAGGTACAGGTAATTTCATACCTGCCCTTTTTAATGCTAATTTAGCATCTTCAAAGTTTTTCTCTTGGACATCAATAGTGATGATTTTTTGATCTTTTTTAACAATAGCTTCAACACTGATTGGTTTTCCAAAAGCATTTCTCATACCTGATTGTACCCTATCCGCACCTGCACCGGTTGCCATTGGGTTTTCCCTTACAATTTGATGAGGATATACTCTTAATTTTAAGTGGTATCCTAATCTTCCAGCTGCTCTTTGCATTAATCTGTTTGAAGCAATACGAGCTGCTTCTAAGGAGTTGTGTCTAATTTGAGCTGGTTTTTTAACAGCTAAACTGACTGAAACTGGAAATTCATCTTTTAAATTACCCATATCGTATTGCACGATTCTTGAATTTGGGGTTTTTCTAATATAATCTCTTCTTGTATAAGCACGAACCATAATAAATTCCTCCAAAATAAAAATTATATAATAAATAGAATACTTAAATTTATAATTTTAATCATTAATAAATGTTATCATATTTAATAAATTTTGTATAAAATTTTTATGAAATTAAAAAATTTAACTAAAAATTAATAAATGAAAATTTTAAATTAATTAATATGAGAAACTATATAGCAATCTTTTATTTATTCATAACTTTTTTTATTTTAATAATTTTAATGACAATTTATGGAATAAAAAATAGAAAATAAATTATATTAACTAACAGTACAAAAATAATATCAATGAAAGTTAAAAGCAAAATCGAATTGAAATTTAAGACATCAAAAGATGCTGAAATCATATATAATACCCTCGAAGTTGACAATGAAAACTTTTTAGATTCCAAAATAGAAAACAACACAATAACCTATGAAATAAACAATGAATCATTGACCACCACATTAGCAACAATTGATGATTTGATAGCTTGTGAAATTTTATCTGAAAAAATCACATCAATTGAAAAATAACTTTTTTAAAAAGACCATTCCTAGAAACTTAATATATTTTTGGATGAAATTTTTCATCATAATTGTTTTTTAATAACATTGTTATATTATTTTTGTATGGATAATTGATTTTTCGTAAGTTTTTTATATTATTTGAGAACAAAAAATTAAACAAGATTTAAAAACTCACTAATTTTCTTTGATGTTTAATTTTGGATTAGTGTGTTTTTTTCTTGTTTCCTGGATGTTTGTTATTAACATCCGGGGTTTTTCGTTCTTTTTCATCTTGATGTTCTTCGTATTGTGTTAGTTCTTTGGATGCTTCTTTTATTATAAAATCGATTATTTCTTCTCTTTTTGTTCTCGATTCAAATAGTATGTCAAAGAAGAATAAATAGATATTTCCTGTTATTTTTGCGAAATTCGACTGATAAATTATTTTTTTATCTTTATTTCTGGGTGTTCTTGTTATATTGTTTTCTGCGTGGTTTTTTATGGTTATTGCTAGGTTATAAATGAATATGTGTGCGTAAAAATCTTGTTCGATTATTGGTCTTCGTATTCCGCTGAAATCTTCGATTTCTATTAAATTTTTTAGTCTATCGAATCCTGTTTCTACTGTCCATCTTTTTGCATATAATTCTTTTAAATCTTCTGTTGAGAATTCTTCGGGTGTTAAATTTGTTGCTAGTATTTCTGGTTCTTTATTTCCAATATCTATTATTGCTATTCTTATTTCTAGTCGTCCCATTTTTCTTGCTTTTTCTTTTAAATTTTAATCGTTAAAATTGTTTAATCTATTGTTTGTCATGTTGATTTGTATTATTTCATCATTGGTTTTCATTTGTTTAATTTGATGTGCAAATACGTTTTTTGGTAGTCTTATTAAAAATTTTGAGTTCAAATCAATGTTTTTAGTCATTAATTCGATTGATGGATAACCTCGGTCATAAATTGTAATTAATTTTGTGATGTCAAATCTTTGTTTTAAGTTATTTAAATGTTCTATTGCTAAATTAATTTCATTTACTATTGTTTCAACTATTTTTACAGTTAAAATATGTTTGGAATGCACATCTAATACGCATGAAACTCTTGCACGAATTCTTTTTTCTTTTAACAAGTTTTCATCACCAACAGGAAATTCTTCACGCGTTAAAGTAACATTTGGAAGATCAACAATACTTTCATCACAAGCACTAACAATATATCCTTTAAATTTTGAAAATCCCAGAAATTTATTATATAATTCATCAATAAAACATTCACACATGTCAATAAAAACTTTAGGGTCAATAAACATTTTCTGTTTTCCAATTCCCTGGCTAGAAATCGTTTTAAAATCTTTCTTCAACCACCTATTAAAAAATCTAATAGTTTCAATATAACTAGTACAGCTCCTTTGGGAAAGAATAAATGCATTATATTCTTTTTTAGTCATTTTTCTACCCCTAATAAATCGATTATCTTCAGTAATATATCTTTTTGATATAAAACACTCAAAAAATCGAAAAAATTTTTGATAAACCTATCAAAAGAATACATAAAATAATCCCCCAATCTACTAAATTCATAATCAAAAAACTTTAATTACATATATAATTATATATGACTAATAATATTTAAAATAAACTATTAATAATTATTAAAATAAGATATAAGTAAATTAAAAGTAATTAAACAAGTATTAAAATAAATAATGATTGATTTAATTAAAATAAATAAAAATTAGATGTTTTAAATATTGAAAACATAGTTAAAAATAAGTTAAATCCTTAAGTTTCTAGGAATGATATCTAATAAATATTGCATAAAATTTTCATAAAATTAAAAAATAAATTTATTAACCAACAGCATAAAAATAATATCAATGAAAGTGAAAAGCAAAATCGAACTGAAATTTAAAACACAAAAAGATGCTGAAATCATCTACAAAACTCTTGAAGTTGACAATGAAAACTTTTTAGATTCAAAATTAGAAAATGACACCATCACATACACCATAGACAATGAATCTTTAACAACAACTCTTGCAACCATTGATGATTTGATTGCATGTGAAATATTATCCGAAAAAATCACTTCAATTAAATAATCTTTCTACATTATCTATGACAACAATATTATCAAAACGATCAATAAAATAACTTTAATCATCATAGCGATTACAATAAAATTCGTGGTTTAATGAGAAGCAATATCATTCAATCCACCATATTTCATTGTAATCAACTTTATCAAATTTTTAGCTTGATTTTTGTTTTTGAAAAATTTTATGCTTAATATGAAATATCATATTAATTTTTCTTTTATCCACATTTTCAATAGTGTTTGCTAGTTCTATGCATTTTTAAGCTAAATATATATTGAGTTTTTTGATGACAACAATTGCAAAAACATCAAATTAAGTCATTTTTATTCAATTTTACATTATTTGAAAGGATATCTAATATTTAATCCCCATCCTAATTATTTAGAGAAACTATATCACTTAAATGAATTATTTTCATCCAATAGGAACTTATAGCATTTTTAATTTCATGCCCACATACAACATAGAGAGAAACATATGCATTATATTTACTGCTTAATGAATATGCATAGAATGCAAATCTTACTAAATCATCATAAATTAGTCTTGAGTGTGAAATTCAAAAAATGATTTTTACTTTTTTAAAAAACCATATCTCGATTATAGCTGGAAGGTTCAATTTGCACACTTTAACAAGGGATATGTGCAACAACATTTATGCATGATAATTTTTTTTACAATGATTTTCCATAATCCTCAAAGGATTTTTTCCAATATTTATCCATATATTTTTAAAGGTATAATATCACTTTTTACTATTGAATACTATTAAATTTAAAAATAAAAATAAATAAATTATTTGTTATAAATAAAAAGAATTTTAATTTTTTAAATTAAAAAATAAATCCATAAAATATTATTTTACAAAAGCAATACTTACCTCATCAAAGACAAACATTATATAATTTAAAATAAAAATATTAATAATATATTAATTCATTGAGAGTGTAATATTATGGAATGTTATTATCATCCAAGTAGAGAAAGTGCAGATGTATGCGCTATTTGCGGTAAATCCATTTGTAAGGAATGTGGTTTGGAAATAGCCGGTAAAGTTTATTGTAAAGATTGTTTAGAAAAGATTGTAGGTCTCAGCATGGACAATGCTCCTAAACAAGAGCCTACCCCGGAACCTGCTCCGGAACCTGTCAGACTTGAAAAACCGGAATCACCTGAAAGCAAAATTGAAATGGCAAATCTGACCAGACAGCCTGAAGAAGTTCAGTTTTCCAATCAAAAGATAGCTGATGATTCCCCATACAAAATTAATGACAACATTCAATATGAGGGCAATGTTGAATCCACATATGATGACAACTATCAACCTAAAGTTTCTCTTCATGAGGCAATTGAAAGCAATCAAGTTCCAAAAGAACCCGTTCAGGACGTAAGACAGGAATATGTGCAGCAGGAACCTGTTTTAGGTGCAAGACAGGAATATGTCCAACAAGACACTATGATGCAGGAAGTTGTCCGCCAGCCTGCAAGCCAGGCAAGAAATGAGTATGATTATGTCCAACAACGTCCACAGGCTCCTCCGTCTGATGACTACATTTATCCGGATCATTCATATCAGCCTAAAGAGACTACAGCAAGACAAGCTGTTGAAGACAAGTATGAAAGATATTTGGATGACTTGTATTTCGATGAAGAGGAAGTTCCATTGAATGAACAGTTAGCTCGCGATGAAGCTCAATACGGTTCCCTGACCAGACACGAATATCAACCAAGAAACACTCATCAGGAAAGACAAGCTGCTGATGATGATTTAGACAGAAGAATTCGTGAAGAATTAGCTAGAAGAGAACAAAGCAAAGGTAAAGGCAAATCACACAGAGGAGAATCATTCCACAATATTAACTATGAGCAAGAAAAAGAACCATACAGCGCTCTCGATATTGTCTTAACAATAATATTGATAATTGTAATCCTAATCGTATTGTTCTACATATTATACCTATTCAAATTAAGCGCAACATATCCAACATTCATCGATGCGATTTATGGCCTTAGAAACCCCGGTTTACTAATCAATACTTTAACTCACTGAGATACATTCTCAGTGTTTACTTTCTCTTTGAATAACTCCAAAACCTCATCATTTTTATATTTTAATATTCTTATTTGGGACGGATATTTGTCAATAAAATCAGACATGTCTTTTTTTGTTATCGGATTTTCCAATATGCTTAAAATCCTTTCCTTAAAATGTGTTGAAAATCCTTGGGGAATTGCATCCATAACATCTTCTACAGTGTCAAATGTTTTTTTAGATTCTATCTGTGAAGCCAGTTTTTCATTAAGCATATTTAAAGAGCCCAAATCCATGTTATTTGCATTATCCACTATCTTATCTTCCAGACGCTTTCCAAAAATGATTGAGTCCTTATCCTTTTTTAGGACATCTATTGTCTTTTGGGGCATCATGTCAGCCACATCATCAAATTTTCCGCTCATTACTGCTTCACGTATCCGTGTGCCGCTTACGCCTTCAATTCTTTCAACAAATATAAATTTATTAGTGTAGTCAAATCCTATTTTTGACAAAGAATTGGCAAATGAGGTTATTACATAGTTGTCTTCCTTTAATTTATCCTTAAGTAAAATCTCACCGGTTGTCTTGTCAACAATTTTATATGGCTTTGGTGCTATGTGATGGCCCTGGTTGATTCTTTTCATGATTTCATCGAATCCTTCTACTGGATTGTATCCGCGGGGAATAAAATCAGTGTTCAGTGCCTTGAACATCTTACACAGACATAGAGAATATTGGCCTGATCCCATAAGTCCCATCGGAGGACCTTCAACTACAATGTCTGCCCCAAGTGAAACTGCAATTTCCGCTCTTTTTTGGCGAGGCAATATATATGGGATACCTCTCCCACTTCTTTCAAATAGTCCAGGCACAATAGCTACGAAAAGTGAGTCCTTAACCTTGGACCTTGCCGTTTTCATGCAATGATAATGACCGTTATGTAAAGGATTGTACTCTGTAAAATCGGCCACCAGTTTGACATCAGATGTGGCCTGGGAAGTTTTTTCCTCAATGTCCAAATACTCATAAAACAAATCCGTATCCCTTTTTGAAATTTCACTTAAAAGACTCATGATAGAAAATATAAAAGTCAAGATATTTAAATAATTACTTATAATTTCCAAACAATAAAACAAACCTTAATCAGATTTTTTAAATAATATTACTGATTGATTACAATTTTACTAGCTAATGCCAATATTGCTTTTTAAAAAAGCCAAATTTTATATTATGTCTCTATTATAACTATATTTATGGTTGTTAAAGTTTTTATCAGTAGTAATCAAACAGAATTTTCTGAAGAAAGAAAATTTCTTTATGATGAATTAAATAAAGATTCATTTTTTAATGAAACAATTAAATTATATGTATTTGAAGAAGATAAAGCAAGCTCATTACCATCTGATGAAGTATTTATTAATGAAATTGAGCAATCAGACATCTATATTGGATTAATTGGCCAACATTACGGAAATATCTATAAAGATTGAATTTCAGCAACAGAATATGAATATAATGTATATACTTCCAAAAAACATGATGATTATTTCTTTATTTATAAATGTGATACTAGAGATGAAAAATCACAAGCATTTCTTGATAGAATCAGACCATTAAACAAATATAAAAACTTTACAACTAAAGAAGAATTACTAAATGAAGTAAAAAAAGTTATTAAAGAATTTATTAATAATAAATTAGAAAGTACTGATTTCGATAGTGAAATTTTAATGGAATCAACAATTGATGATGTTGATAATGAAGCATTAGAATTATTCAAAAATGTTTTAGAAGATTCTAAAATAAAAGAATTGTTTGATGTTCGTGAATTAGATAAAATTTTAGAATATATTGGTGCTGGCAAAATTGATTATAATGATACATTTCATTTAAATAAAGCAGGAGCTTTATTTTTTGCAAAAGACATTACTAAATTTGATATTGAACATGAAATTAAAATGGTAAGGTTCAATGGAATTGAACCAGTCGATATCATTGATAAATTATTTTCATACAAATCATTTTTCAAATTAATTGAAGATTTTAATAATTTTTTTGATAGAAATACACGTTTAGGCGGTACAGTTAAAGGTTGGAAAAAAGTTTCCATACCCGAGTATCCTATTGAAGCTGTTCGTGAAGCATTTATTAATGCAATTGCCCATAGAGATTATACATTAACTGATGGATGTATCACTTTTTATATTTATGATGACCGCATTGAAATTGTTAGTCCTGGAAAATTACCTTTCCCTTTAACTGTTGAAAAATTAGGTATTGATATTGTTCCAAGACATAGAAACAAGAAAATTTGTAGAATACTTGAAAAAACAAAGTATATGGAGCATATTGGTACTGGAATAACTAGAATGAGACATGAAATGCATGAATTCAATTTACCCGAACCCGAATTTATAAATGAACATTATTTTAAAGTCATTCTTAGAGGTCCTAACGGTAAGTTAATACTTCCTAAAAATATAAAACAACATATTAAATCCAATTATTTAAATTTAAATAATCGCCAAATAACTGCATTAGAGAAAATGTTTAGTGAAAATATTAATTTTTCACATAAAAGCTATTCGGAATTTTTTGATATTTCTTCGACCACCAGTAAAAGAGATTTATCAGAATTATTAGAAAAAGAATTAATATATAGAAAGAAAATTAAAAATTCATATTGTTATTTCATATAGTCCATAATTATGGACTGTTATTTTTTATTTATTTAAATTAAATATTCCTTAAATTAAAGAAAATAATCAGTACCAAATTATTAAAATTATGAATCATATTTATAATTAAAATATAAGGTAAAATAAAAGTCCATTTTTCATAATTTTAAATTCCAAATATTATTCGTTTATTTTCATTTTTAATCACTAAAATTAATTATTGAATTATAGCACAAAACAAAAGTCCACAAAAATGGACTGATGTTTTTCATACAATTTAATCAAAAAAGTGATTAATTAAAATTAATCCTCACCTATCATATAATCAAATTATGCATCGCATTTTCAACTAAAATCTTGGATGGAATTAAAGTCCAATTAAACATCATCCATTCTACTAACAACATATTTCATTAAAAATAAAAAGTAATATTTATAATAAGCAATAATTAATTAATATGTTAGATTTAGTAATTAAAAACTCCAAATTAATTGGAAAGAACGGCGAGTATAACATCGGCGTCGATGAGGGAAAAATCAAAGAAATCACCAAAGAAAATCTTAAGGCAGATAATGTGATTGATATAAAATCAAATTATCTTCTTTCAGGTTTTATCGATCCGCATGTTCACTTTAGAGATCCGGGACTGACCGCAAAGGAAAACTTTAAGACAGGAAGCCTTGCAGCAGCACATGGAGGATTTGCTACTGTTATTGACATGCCGAACACATTGCCTAAAACAAATACATACAAAGCCCTTAAAGAAAAAATGGATATCGCATCCAAGAAGTCATGCGTCAACTTCTACCTGCAGGCTGGACATAACGATTTGGATGAAATGTGCAGGATGATGGAATTGAATCCAATATCATTTAAGGTATTCATGGATTTGGAAACAGATGAAAGTCTGGAAGAAATTTTCTCTAATTTAGGACAATTAAAAGATAACACATCATATAACGGGCTTGTAGCAACACACTGTGAAAAAAGAAGCATTGTAAGTGAAAAGACCGAAGAGCTTAAAGACTCAAATGACCCAATTGACTATTCTTATGCCAGACCATATACATCTGAAGATGAATCAGTGAAACAAACTATTGAGCTTGCAAGCAAAAACAATTTACGATTGCATATTTGTCACTTATCAAGTAAAAATGCATTAAATATTGCTCGTAAAAACAATATAAGTTATGAGTTTACACCTCACCACCTACTGCTTGACAACAGTGCATTCAATACCTACGGCACAATGGTCAAGACCAACCCTCCGCTAAGGCCTGAGGACAAAAGGGTGAAAATTTCAGACATCGATGAAAATTCAATAATCGGAACCGATCATGCACCACACACATTGGATGAAAAACAAAAAGGAGTGTTTACATCATCCCCGGGAATTCCATCACTTGAAACTGTGGTGAGCCTGCTTTTAACGGAAGTCAATAAAGGAAATCTTGACTTAAACCTTATTGAAAGGATATTTTCAACAAATGCTGCGAAGGTATTTGACCTGAAAACAAAAGGAGAAATTGCTGTTGGAAAGGATGCTGACTTTACTGTTCTTGACTTGAACCGTGAAGGGAAGTTCGACATTACAACATTCCAGACAAAAGCGGAATACTCACCATTTGACGGATGGGAATATAAAGGCGCTCCAGTCATGACAATAGTGGCAGGAAAAGTTGTCTTTGATAATGTTTAAACGCTTTTTAAAAACCTTATGATTAACCTCACCATATTATATTTAATTATGAATATTTCAGAAACTTATTTTATAAGATAAATTTTTACAAAAATAATGAAAAACTTATCTTATAGAATAAATTTATATTATAAAAAAGACAGAGCGTGAAATATAGATGTGTGCTTATGGTAAAGAGAAATTTATATATGGAAAGGATATTGAGATTAATTGATTTAGATGTAATTAAAATAATTACTGGAATAAGAAGATGTGGAAAATCTTATTTCTTAGATTTATTTATCAATGAATTAAAAAATAAAAACATTAAAGATGAAAACATAATCCATATAGATTTAGAACATCCGAAATATAATTATATTGAAAAAAGAAATGAACTGGATGAAATTTTAATCCCAAAACTTGAAGAAAACAATCAAAAAAATATTTGATAATAGATGAGATTCAAAATATTTCAGAATGGGAAAAAAGCATTAACGGATACTATAAAGCATACAATATAGACATATACATTACAGGATCTAACTCAAAACTATTATCAAAGGAATTAGCCACATTATTAACCGGAAGATATACAAAAATCAAAATGTATCCTTTTTCATTTAAAGAATTTTTGGATTATAAAAAAGAACTGAAGCATGAAATATTATTTAAAAATAAATTAAAAACAGATATTGAAAATTTATTTGATGAATATTTAGAATATGGGGGATTACCTTTAGCCATATCAGCAGACATTAAAGATAAGCAGGCAATTCTTCAAGATTTATATTCCTCAATATTTTTGCATGACATTATAGAAAGATATCAGATTAGAAATATTGGATTGTTAAATAGAATCACAAAATATCTTATAGAAAATACAGGAAATTTAATTTCTGCCAATTCAATTTATAAACATTTAAAACAGGAAAAACTGTCAATCACACCAAATACCATATACAATTATTTAGAATATTTGGAAAAAAGTTATTTCATATCAAAAGTAACACGAGAAGATGCCATTGGACTAAAGGAAATAAATAATTCTGAGAAATATTATCTGATAGATTCAGGGTTTTATAAATCTAATCTTGAAGAAAAACAACAAAAGAAAGGAAAACTTTTGGAAAACATTGTTTATCTGGAACTATTAAGGCTTAACTATAAGATTACAATAGGAAGAATAAAAGATTATGAAATAGATTTCATCATAAGAAAAAATAACAAAAAAGCGTATATTCAAGTTTCTTATGAAATAAAAAATGATGAAACACGAAAAAGAGAAATTAGACCATTGCTTAAACTAAAAGACAATTATCCGAAATATATAATAACAACAGATCGTGAAGATTACTCCCAAGACGGAATAATAAATATGAATGTAATAGAATTTTTAAAAGAATCTGAAAATATTATTTAGAAAAAAAGAAAATAAATAGGTGTTAAAACACCTATTTGTAACAAAGTGCATCTGCCGGACATGCTTCAATACATTGACCACATAAGGTACAGAATCCTGCAATTGGTAATTTAGGATTGTCTGTTTTGTGGAGCATGTCGTAAGGACAAGCACTGATACAGTCACCGCATGCATCACATTTGGATGGGTTGAATTCGATTCTGTCTCTGAGGACAGGTTCACCATCGATGGTTACTTCAATAGATCCAATGTTTAATGCGTTGTTTGAACAAACTGAAGCACAAGCTCCACATCTAATACAACTTGCAAAAGATGGATCTCCGCCAGTTTCTTCTAAGGATGGGCAACACATACCTGTTTTTGTTACAACACGAATAGCTTCTGTTGGACATTTGTTAGCACATGCACCAATAAAGTCACATTTTTCAACGTCACGGCCAATTCCTTCAGCATCCACAGGTGCACCTTCACCCCATTCAACATCAATTTCTAATGCGTCAACAGGACAGAGGTTTACACATAAGCTACATGCAGCACATACTTCCGGAATTTGAACAGTTAAATCTCCGCTGTTTGGTTTAATAAAGTCACCAGGACAAGCTTCGATACAAGTGTTACAACCGATACATTTTGAAGCAGCGAAATTGAAAGATTTGATTTCTTTTTCACGTTTAACAGGTTTTTTCTCGGAGATGAAGATTGCATTCCAAGGACAAGTTTGTGAACATAAACCACATCTGATACATTTGTCGTCATCGACAGTAATAGGAGTTCCGTATTCATCGAGGGAAATTGCGCCTACAGGACATGGTTCTACACAAGTTCCACATCCAACACAATCTGCGATGTAAACAGGTCCTTTACCGGATAAGTCTAAATCGTATTCTTTAGGTTCAACAACACCAGGAATTCCAATTACATCTACTGGGCAAATGTCAACACATTTTTGACACATTACACAGAAACCTTTTACTTCTTTTAATTTTTCTTCAGTAACAACAATTGTTTCTTGTGGACAGACTTCTTCACATTTACCACAGGAATCACATAAGATGGAGTTGAATACTAATCTTGCTTGTTCAATACCTTCAGCAATTTCGTAGTCTTCCACTTTAAGTGCACCATTTGGACAAACATCAGCACATTTTGGTTCGCCGCCACAAGTGTCACAGTGAATAATTGTAGTAGGTGTTAATTCAATAGCTGATGTAGGACATGTACCTTCACATGCACCACATTTAATACAGCCATCATCGTTAATTATAATCATTTACAAAAACCCCCTTAAATCTAGAATTTTTTAATGAGGTTTCCTTCACTGTCTACAATATTTACTTCAGCTAATCTCATTTGACTGTCCATGGTGTGAGTAGCACAGGATAAACATGGGTCGTATGCTCTGATAACCATTTCCATTAAGTTGAAGATTTCGTCGCCAACTTCCATACCTGGTTTGATGTAGTCTTGAGCTACTTTGTGAATACCCATTTCCATAGCAGGGTTGTTTTGGATAGTAGCTACAACAATGTTAGCTTTAGTGGTTAATCCATTGTCATCAGATTCGTAATGGTGGATTAAAGTACCACGAGGAGCTTCTACAATACCTACACCTTTACCTTCGGTTCTTTCTAATTCATCAGGGAATTTTTGACCAGATAAATCTTCTTCTAATGCGTTAGCAGCACATTCAGCAGATGCTAATAATTCAATGAGTCTAGCATAGTTGAATAATAATGGTGCTTGAGCATATCCGAAAGCATCACGGAAGTCTTTAAGAGCAGCTTGAGCTAATGGAGCTTCATCTGGCATTTTGTCACAAACGTTGATCCTAGATAATGGAGCAACTCTGTAAATACCTTCTGGGTATCCCATTTCTTTAATGTAAGGGAATTTTAACCAGGAGTAAGGTTTTACATGTTCTGCAACAATGTCAGTGTATTCTTCGTTACGGTATTCGAAGAGGTCACTTCCATCTTTGTCTTTGAATCTTACGTTACCGTTATATACATCCCAAGTTCCATCAGGTTTTACGAGACCACAGTGTCTGGTGTCACCGAAGTTACCTAAAGAAGAGATTAAGTCGATGTTTTCTTCAAATACAGGGAGAGCTAAGTCTAAAGTAGCTTGTGCTAATTCAACGTTGGTTTTTGCTCTTTGTAATAAGTCTTTTTGAGTTTCATCGTCTAATTCAGTTGAGATACCACCAGGAGTGGATGAAGTTGGGTGAATAGGACGACCACCGATTTTTCTAACGATTTCTAAACCGTTTCTTCTTATGTTAATAGCTTGAAGTGCTACTTCAGGCATATCTTTAATAACTTGGAAAACATTTCTAGTTTTTCTGGTTCCGTTAGGAATGATTAAATCCGGTGCTGCTAAGAAGTAGAAGTGAAGTGCGTGGGAGTGCATGTATGATCCCCAGTTCATAATTTCTCTCATTCTGTATGCAGTAGGTAAGATTTCATAATCATCGAAACCGAAAATTTGGTCAACTGCTTTTGCAGCTGCTAAGTGGTGTTGTACATCACAAATACCACAGATACGAGGTACGATCCTTGCTAATTCTTCAACAGGACGACCTTGTAAGAATTTTTCGAATCCTCTGAATTCCATAACATGTAATCTTGTTTCTTCAACATTTCCAGCATCGTCAAGGTGGACAGTAATTTTTGCGTGTCCTTCAATACGAGTAACAGGTTCCATAGTAAGTTTAACCATTTTATTCTCCTCCTTTTTGCATTTTCATTGGTACTAATGCTGCAGGTAATGTGTAAGTGTAGAAAGTACCTACAATATCGTCCAATTGATCAGCAACAGTTTCAGGGTCGACTGTTTTATCTTCGTTTACACCGTAGTCAGATGCAATTGCACTGATCATTTTTGCACCTTGGTCTAATACTTTAGAAGTAGGACCGTAACATCCTCTACATTGGATAGCAATGGAAGGACATTCTGCACCACATAATGATACGGTTGCAGGACCCATACAGACTAAACCTTGGGTAATTAAACATAAATCAGGTTCAGGTTTACCTAATTCAAATTGTCTTTTAATGAAGTCCATAGCTAAACCAGCAGGTGGTTTTTCTCTAGGACATACTTCACATAAGTTAGTAGCAGGTAATTCTATAGTTTCACCGTTTAATAAGGTTAAAACTGCTTCAGCCACTACGTCGGAACGTGGTGGACAACCTGGGATAATTAAATCAATATCCATAACTTCACTTAATGGTCTAACTCTGCTTTCTAAGTGAGGTACATCTTCATGAGGGATGATACCTTCAGGGTTAACAGTTGATACGGAGTTAATGTAAGCTTCTTCTTCTAATTCATCAACGGTCCATAAGTTTCCAAGACCTGGAATACCACCGTAGCAAGAACAAGTTCCGTAAGCGATAACCATCTTAGATTTTTCGTTTAACATTTCAGCTAATTCCCTGTTTTCGTCGTTTCTGATTCCACCTTCAACGATAATAATGTCCAATTCAGGTACTTCATCATATTTAGTATCCATGAGAACTGGAGAGAATTCGAAATCAGCTAATTCCATGATATCAATTAAAGATTCGTGGAAATCTGCAATTGATAAGTGGCAACCGGAACATCCGCCTAACCACATAGTTCCTATTTTTACTTTATCTGCCATAAATAACTCCTCCAATTTATCCTTCAACATTTAATTGGTCTTTTAATGGAGCTGGACCTAAATCTTTAATTCTGTTAACCATCATGTTAACAGCTTTAGAGAATTTTTCACCTTCGGATGCGGAAATCCAGTCGTGGTGTACTCTTTCTTTTCCAATTCCCATATCTTCAACCAATTTATAAATTAATCTCATTCTACGATCTAATTTATAGTTACCAGCGTCGTAGTGGCAGTCACCCATGTGGCATCCTGCTACAAATACACCGTCAGCACCTTCTTTAAATGCTTTTAAAACAAATTGTGGGTCAATTCTTCCAGAACACATTACACGAATAACTCTAATATTCGGTGGGTATTGCATACGTGCAGTACCAGCTGTGTCTGCTCCTCCATAGGAACACCAGTTGCAACAAAACATTACAATTTTTACATCATCAGCCATAGAGTTTTTCCTCCTCTATCAAATTTTTTTATTTTATTTTTTGTTTTGAAAAGATTTCTCCTTTCAAACTCCAATTTTAGAATTTTTTAAAAAATTTTAAAATCGTTTTTTAAGACAAAAAGTTTAGGTTTGCCTTAATTTCACAATTTATGTACTTTAATGAGCTAGCTCAGCATAACATTAATGTACTGATTATTATATTACTATAATAATTAATATAAAGGTTACTTAGAAAAAAAAGCCAAAAAGTTTATATACTATGAAACAAAATTTTTAAAAAAATAGAAAAAATGGAATTTACATTCCATCTACACTCATATCAATCATCATTTGAGTTTGAGCCGCCAATTCATCAGGAAGGCCAGTAATATCCATGTTTAAGAATCCCCTTACAATCATGGACTCTGCATCTTCTTCAGTAATACCTCTTGAAGTCAAATAATTGATTTCTTCTTCTGAAATTTTACCGACAGCAGCTTCGTGAGACATTTCAAGATTTGCAGAACTTGCTTCAAGTTCAGGAACAGCATATATCATACTGTCATCAGATAAAACTAAACCATGACATTCAAGGTGTCCTTTAACACCAGGAACAGTACCTGACAAATGCCCTCTGGAATAGATTTTGGATTCATCCTGAGATACCGCTCTTGAAATAACTTCTCCTCTAGCATTAGGAGCATTCAATAATACACGAGATCCAACATCAATAATAGAATCTTTCTTACCTCCCTGAATGGATTGGAAAATTGCTCTTGAATTTTTACCGTCACAATAAGCAGTAGGATAAGATTGGATAGTTGAAACAGGACTGGTTAAAATATAATTGTTAATGTAAGTTGAGTTATCCATTAGTTTAACACCAGTTCTAGGACGTACTTCAACCTGTTCAGCCCAATTGTGAACCATAGTAAAAGTAATTTTTGAACCTGGTTTCAAATACATTTCAGATACTCCGACATGCATTGCTGAAGCCACATCATCACCGGTTGCACATCCGGTAATAAGGTGAAGCTCTGAGTTTTCCTCAGCAATGATTACATTATGTGCTGTCTGCATAATATCCTCATCACTGATGAACATACATGCCTGAACAGGCATTACCTCTTTGGTTCCTGGAAGTGAACGTACAAAGTATCCGCTGGTAACACCACTTTCCTGTTCCCTTAAAGCAGTTTTAGCAGTATATTTATCAGCATCAGGTTTTACAACTTTCCAAAGATAATCATCTAACCAGCTATATTTATCAAGTGCAACTGCCATATTCATAACTTCAACAGAATTGGACATTGAGTTGTTGGTGAATACGTTAGTCTGGTCCATTTGCAAAAATGATCCTGAACGATTGTTTTCTTCAGTGTCAACACCAACTTTCAATAAGGTGTTTTTGGTTTTTTTGTCAACATCATCCAAATCATCAAGTAAATCCAAAGCATTTACATCTTCATCAGTGAAGTTTTCTATTGTAATATCTGCTCCGATTGCAGCTTTTTTATTAATTGCTTTTTCAGCATCACTATAAACATTGCGCACACTCAACACATCCATTAAATCCATTTTTCCTAATATCTTCAAGAATTTCAGTAGGGTTTCCTGAACAGGAAATTTTACCGTCCATCAATACGTGTGCCTTATCGGCACTGACAAAGTTTAAAATATATCCTAAATGAGTAATCAAAAGGCCACTTCTGACTCTGCTTCCTTGAGGCTTATCCTTATCAAGCAAAGTACCAATTTCAGAAGCAAGCAATTCAACATTTTCAATATCCACACCGGAATCCGGTTCATCAAACATGGTAAAATCAGGCATTTGGGCTAAAAGCTGCAAGATTTCAGACCTTTTAACTTCCCCACCGGAAAATCCGAAATTAACATCTCTATCCAGGAATTCATCGCTGAATTTGAGTTGAGTAGCCAATTCTTTCATTCTAGGGTTCAATTCCTCATCCATATCCTGATGGGATTCTATTTTAAGCAAGTCCCTTACAGATACACCTCTGATTGAAGGTGGAGTTTGGAAACTTACACCAATACCTAACTGTACACGTTCTGCAGTGGATAAATTTGTAATATCCTGACCTTTAAATTTAATAGTACCATTTACGACATTATATTGAGGAAATCCCAATATAGTTAAAAATAAAGTACTTTTTCCAGCACCATTTGGCCCTAAAAGAACATGGGTTTCTCCTTCTGCAATTGAAAGGTTTATATCTTTTAAAACCCTTTTTCCCCCGACTTCAACAGCCAAATTTTCAATTTCAAGTAACATAAAATATCACCTAATATTAATTAAATAACAATGTTTTATAATAAAGATTAAAAAAAATAGAAAATAACTGAAAAATTATTCAGTTACAATAATGAACTCACCGACTTTTTCCACTTTAGCGAAAGGAACTAACAATAAGTCTCCATTTCTTTTAGCACCTTTTACATGAATATTGCGATCTGCTTCTACACGGATTGCAATATCAACAATTTTACCTGTCTTTTCGTTGATAATAAGTTCATCCAAAACACCAAGTATACGAGCATTGTTGGTTGCTACCTGGTAGTTTCTAATTTCACTCCATAATTTTTCTTCTCTTTTAGGAATTTGTTTATTTTCCATCAAATCACCTGATAAATATAATTAAATTATTATGTATTATATATTATTTTTCATCATATTTAAAAGTATAATTTGTTTGCAACATCCGCATCTTGAAGCGTATTAATATTAAATGCAAGCTCCTGTCTATTAATAACCAATTGAGTCTCATCCTGCACTTCATTAATACTCTTTAAAATATTAACACCAACAGGAACCAAACCCTGATACTCATATTCATATACCATGCCCAAATCATTAAAAATATCTACAGGAATGAGTGTGGACAATGCAGGTTTGTCCTGATTAAAATAAGAATTTAAAATATAGTCAATGCATTCACCATAAATGAAAGGCAGATCCGCATTAATAAAAAGCAGTATGTCGTTTGGAGATTTGCCTTCAAAAAAATCCAAAATAAAAGACAAATCATGCAAATAGTCAACACCTGGAGTGTCTAGAATTTCATAATCAAAATCTCTTATGTAATCTCTGGTTTTTGGAGTGTTTGGACTAGTGGCAATAATTATTTTTTCAACTAATTTAGAGGAATTCAAATTGTCAAGTACATATTTAATTAATGGTTTATTGTGTAATTTAAAAAGAGGTTTTTCGACTGGAGTTTTGAGTCGTGTTCCTCTACCTCCAGCCATCACAATTGAATAAATCATAACAAACCACTAAGCGAATTTGCCGCCAGCCATTTTCATACGATCTTTCAATATGCATCTGCCACCTTGTTTACCTCCAATAGGAACTTTTGGAGTACCCATTGAATTCATACAACGTGCCATAATAGCAGAACCTAATGCAAGACCATCTTCAACAAAAACAACATTTTCAAATTTATCCTGAACAGCCTCTAAAATCAATTCAGGTTTGCGTCCCGTAATACCTGCCCTTCCAGTAATACCTAATGCAGAACCTGGAACAATAACATTTTCCTTAAATGCAACATCCAATACACGGGTAACAATGTTTGTACTTACATAATCCAAAGTGGAAAGTAAAGTACCTACACCATCCTCATCATAGAATTGTGCACCCAATTCCATCAGTTCCGGAAGTTTATCTCCATTGAAACCAACATCACAGCCTATTAATGTGGTACCTGCAGCATCAGCGGCAACAGGATTTACCGGAACAGTACCGAATCTGTCAACGTCCATAGGAACTTTTTGAATATTGATTAATTTATGAGCTTCCAATGCATTGGCTTCAGCTTTTTTCTTATCTCCTTTCTTAGCATCTTTTTCATTGTATAAATCTAAAGCTGCACCATTTTTCTTATCGATTTTACCTGAACCTCTAGCCAAGGAATCACTTACAACACCTGCCAAACCTAAAAAGTTTCCAACAGTGTTCGCATAAGGTTCATTATCGTTAACTATACGACCTGCCAAAGTGGAACCAAAATCCAGTGACACACAAGGATTTCTATAGTCAACATCTGTCCATTTAGCACCTAATTTAATACCTGCTGTTACAAGTTCACCTTCCATCTCATTTGCAACTGTTTCTTTTCCTTCAGGAGGAACAACACTTACAACAGCACCGTCAAAGAGAATGTTTTCCAAAAGGGAATGTTTTTGCAATCTTTCAGGAAGCTGTGAAATACCCATTGCAGGAGACATCTTACGTGGAGGAATATCCGCTTCAAGACAACCGTCAGCAAGAGCAATAATCAATTGACCTGCTTCCTCAGCAGTTGCAAAACCTGCAGTAACACCAGTAGATCTAACAACAAAATCCAAATCTTCGTCTTTATCGACATGACATTTCCTTAAAGCTTCCAAAACAGTATCACGAACAAGCTCAGTTACAGCCTCTTTGGAAAGTTCAATACCCCAAACAGTTTTACCGAAAACTTCCTCATTGGCTTTAGGCGGTCTGATGTCACGAGTCATTTTAACAGTTTTATTTAACAAATAAGACTCGCTGGTGTTCAAATTAGTAGCCATAACAATACATTTGGTAGTAGTGTTACCTAATTCAACAGAAGCTGTCACATAAAAAACATCAGGCTTCTTAACAGCACCAGGACTTGCGGGTCCTGCTCTTTGAGCTTTTAAATTTGCCAAATTACCTTCTTTAGAATGAGCAATAATAGGCTTAGGACCTTTATTAAAAATTTTACTTAAAAAAGACATTATTCAACCTCTCCAATATAAAGTTAAATAATAATCTATTATTAAGATAATATAAATTTTATTAAAATATTTTGAAAAAAAGTAGTGTAAAATAAAAAAAAGATTAGATGATAAAAATCATCTAATCAGGACCCCTATATCTATAATAATTTGTTAATTGGGTGGTCTTCTACAGGTTCAGTACCGATATCTTTTGCTGCTTCAGCAATCATGATATCAGCCATACCACAAGCAGGGAATGCGAGTCTTGCGTTTTCGATAGGTCCAAAGAGAACGAAGTCTCCTCCAGCCATTTGTTGAACAATGTTGGAACCTATATCACAGACAGGCCATGCTTCTTTGTGTTCTTTTTTGTATCCTCTTAACCAGTCCCATGCAGATGGAACGTTGTGGATACCTGATCCTACTGGGTATCCCCATTTAGCTTTTACTGCGAAAGAAGTTCTTACTGCAGGACCAGCACCTTGACCTAATGGAGTAACTGCTACGTCCATGAATGGTTTAGTAATACCACATTCATCAGCCATTTCAAGAATACCTTTGTCAATAACATCTCCACCGTCTTCCCAAATTTGGATTTTACCTTCTACACCAGGGTTCATTGGGTTGAAACCTAAGAGAATGGAAGCATCGATGTCGGAGTTTTTAACTGCTTCAATTTCTTCAGCTTCTGCAGCCATACTTAAAGAGTTGTATACAGCTCTTTCACATAATCCGACTTCTTGTACATATTCTACACCTGCAATTTTAGCAGAAGCTGCAGTTGAGTCAATAAGGAAAGGTTTGTCACAGATGTCTCCAACGAATTCTAAGTATTTTACCATAGCTTCCGGAGTAGCACCGAAAGTTTGTACAACACAAGGGTTTCCGGTTACATCAGACATTTCTTCCATTGTTTTAATTCTTTCTTCAGCAGCATCTTTATCAAAGATACCTTCTTTTTCATCACTAATAATGTTATGTCCGCCGTAAAAGATGGTTCCTGCTAAAACGGTAGGATATTCACCAGGTTGACCTCCCATTTTCATACCAGCAACATCAATGACGAGTTGTTCTTTATCAAATCTTAACATAAAATAATCCTCCTATAAAAGACTAGCTAATAATGTTTGGAACATTGATATAGCACCAAATTTTATAGATACAATCAATATAAATAATCCAAGTATAATACCATATAAAATACCAACATCTCTTCCTGTTTGTTGTCCTAAACGTTGGTAGTATTCACCAACAGTGAAATCAACTTTTTCTTCAGCATCATCTAATTTGCTAGCTAAATCGTTGAATTCGTCTGCTGATACCATTACTTGAGGTATTGAATTTTCTTCACTCATTTTAACACCTCTATAATCCACATGCTCTTGCAATGAAAGGAATAATAACTACTAAAAGGAGAGCAAAACAAATACCTATAGCAATTCCTTTTACTCTGGTTGCAAGTAATCCTGCGAAAAGTTTACCTTCCCTTGCAATAAGTTTTGAGCTGTATTCAGCTTCTTCGGAAGCTTTTTTAATTCCGCCTACGTTAGGTTTATTAGAAATTTGCACCATAAATTATTCCTCCTTATATCAAGAATAAAAATCCGATTACTAAAGTGAAGATTAAACCGATCATTATACCTTGGACTTTACCAGCATAATTACCTGCCATATTCCTTTGAACAGCACCGACCATATCAATTTTAGTATTGATATTTCTGATTCTTGCTTCAATAAGAGCAGTTTCAGCAGAAACAACTTTCATTGCTTCTCCTTCGTCTTCATCACCGTCATCATCATCTACGGAAATGACCATAGCTTCTTCTTCGAAAGCACCAGGATCTTTTTCTACACATTCATTAATTTTAGATTGGATAGTTCCAATATCTTCAGTATCGATTAAGTCAACAATTTCTAATTGTTGTTGGAATCTTTCAACACCATCTAATGGAACATTTTCTACAAATGGAATAGCACCAGTTGCGCCAATAATTTTCTTTTTATCCGGGTCAGCACCATTTTCATGTAATGCTTTGAAACTTTGACCGGTAATGTGTCCTTGCACTTCAGCACCAGCCAATATTAAGAAACGGATATTAGGATTAGAAATGATATTTGCTACAACTTTTTCAATTCCTAAGTTTTCTGTTTTACATGGGCCTGCAATAGCTGCTCCAGATAATTCAGCTTCAATGTGAGAAGCTAAAGTAGTTACTGCAACAGGACTTTCCGGATCACCTACAACGTAATCCCCACTGATAACAGGCCAGCCGTCTGCAGGAGCTTTTTTATCAGCCATCTAGATACCCCCGATTGATATTGCAGCGAATATGACAAATATAGCAATTAAGAATCCGTAAACAATGTTAGTTAATAAACCTGCAGTAACATAGGAACCTTCCCTTCCAGGGTAAGCTCCAGCAGGACTGGAATAAGGATCTAATGCAGCCATTAATTCATCTGCAGCTGCTTCTACTTTTGCAACACCTTCACCAACTTCATCCATAGATAGGAGAACAACTCCTGAACCTAAAGATGATCCGATTACCCCAGTTACAGGGTCATATGCGAAATTCATTTCAGGTACAATTTGTACCATAGGTAACATTTGAGCCATATTTAATTCCTCCTATTCATCTACTTTAGGCCATAAACCAGCCCATCTAGTTGATGCTGCGTCATTACATGAAGCTTGTACGAATGCTCTGAATGAAATAACCCAACCGATTAAACCTACTAAAGTGACTAAGAGAGCGCCTAATCCAGCACCGATGGTTGACATTAAACCTACAATAGTCATTGATAAGAATGCGGTTGAAGCAGCACATTTTAAAGTTCTTACTTGATCTTCGTTTGGTCCTAAACATGCGTTGAATGGGTGTTGGATAGCCATAGTACATAATATGAATAATACAGCAATGAATCCAGAAGCAACAACACTTTCATAAATAGGCATCATATTGAAACTACCTGCAATAGCTACAGAAAATGCAAAGATAGATATACATGCAGCACCAGCAATTTCAATAGTACATTGGAGCATGATAGGGATTTTCATACCTACAATTTTAGTTGCAACAATAGCAATAATAGCACCAATAATAACAGCAACAACGAAAGCTACAATAGGTCCTGCAATAGGCATTTTAAGAATAGTTGCTAAACTGAGACCAGTTAAAGCTGAAATAACACCAACAGATAATGACATGTAACCGATAGATGGTACACCAGTACCTAAACCGTAACTTGCTACTCTACGAATAGCATCTGATCCCCATACGATAGCGAGAACAGCACCAATTGCTGCAATAACTGGACCAATGATACCTCCTACGATACCACCTAAATAAATACAAATTAATCCACCAACGATACCTAAAGCTAATAACATAGTTGAGCTTACTGCACCTGCAGCTGCACCGTCAGCACTTCCACCAGCAGACATTTTATATACCTCCTGTTAAAATAACACAGAAAATTCCGAGAACGACAGATGCGATAGCACATGCGAGTGCACCAGTACCAATTCTTTTGAATTTAGGGTCGTGCATACCTTCAATAGTACCACCAATGTTATATGAAGCAATAACAGAGTTGATGAAGAAAACACCTACACCTAAAATAGCAGCTAAACCGATACTTACAGCAGGATCAGTTACAAAGGTACTATCATTAACAGCAGTGTTAATACCATAGTATACTAATCCACCACCGAAACCACCAAGGAGACCTCCTATAAGACCACTTACAAATGAAGTAGTAGGTACACCGTGACCTTCGGTACCAGGAGTTTTGTATGCTTCTTGGTTACGTTTGGTAATCCAGTCAACAGGTACTTTAGATGCTGCAGGTACTACACCTACACCAAAGATGTAGATAAAGTTAGCTATAAGCATAGTAATACCCATCATGATCATAGCACCTATTGCACCACTTATACATATTATATAAAATGGTTGACCAGACATAGATGCAGCAGTAATAAGACCAGTTAAACCTGCACCAGCAGCTAACATAGCAGTACCAGTACCTACACCGGTAGCTGTAGCCATTGCCGCAGGAGCCCCTCCTACAGGAATAAAGTGCACACCAGCACCAATCATAATACCGCCTATTGCGATGAATAAAATTAAACTAATTGGATCCATAATCGAAACCTCCTTATTCTTCCTCATATGGTCCGTATTTATTTCTTGCAAATACTTCTAATCTGTCATTCATAATAATTAATAAAATAACGATTATAATACCTACAATAATACCGCCAGTAATTCCAAATACTACTGTATTCCAGAAACTAAAGAATACAACGAGACCGAAACAGAAACCAGTTAATGGTCCACCGAATTTAGCACAGAAGTTTACAACATCCATAGAGTTTTTAGCACCTAATGGAGCTTTAGTAACGATATCCCCTTGAATAGCTACAGGAGTACCTCCACCAAATTCGAATTTTTGATATTCACTTTCTGCACCATAGTGAACATCCCCAGTTGAGGAACCGATAGCTCCTAAAGCAATACCCCAAAGCATAGCTAAAAGAGGTAATGGGAATACGTGTAATGGGCCAGACATACCAGTTGGAATAATCATTAAGTAAGAAATTCCAACAATACAAAAACTAGTTATAAATCCGTGACCTACAATAGGTCCTAAAGATTGTGATAATACATCCATAAATAATGGTTGTTCGAATTGTGATTGACCAACAATCCTACCCATGTGGGATGTAACAGTATAAATTGCGTGAACACAAGCAGCGACAGCAGCACCAATTGCAATAGCGATTACTGGGAATCCAGGAACCATACCAAACATTGAAATTAATATATATGCAATAGCACCAGCTACACCACACCAAACACCATAAGCGACCGGTTCACCAGAAGCCGCTTTGTTTATCATACGGTGTAAATGTCCCATTTGTGGAGCAAGTTGAACTTGTGAGTTAGGGTTACTTTGAGAACCGATATCAGATTCTAAGTCCTCTGCAGCCCCTCCGATAGTAGCAACTGCACCCATTAATGCAACAACACCTAATGTTACAGGGTCCATAATTTTTTTCCTCCATATTTTTTATTAAATTGATCATTTAATAAACGTGAAAAGAAACATTCTTTTTGAACATTTCATGAAGTGATTTTTATTCCATTAAAAATCACGAGTAATAAAAAAATTATTATTACTAAGTATAATTTTTTTAATATTAATATAAAAGTTTTACTAAATAATTTTAAGGTTTACTTAAATTTTTGAAGAAAAAATAAGTAGATGAAATTAATCATCTACCTATTTAGTGTTTATCTATCTATTTTGCTGGAGTGATTGCAGTTCTTTCACCTGCAGGTTCGAACTCTCTTAATGCACCTTTAGCAAATTCAGCACGTACTTGGCTGAAGTCGAAGCATAAGTTTTTGTCAGCAAATGCGATTTTGATTAATGGGTTGAAAGCCCAAGCGTCTCCACGAGCTGCGTGAGGAGCTTGTGCGATACCAGCGTATTCACCTTGGTGACCTACATTCATTGCGTAGTTAGGATAGTTTGGTCCTCTCATTTCGAGTGGTAATCCTTCATCGTTTCTGATGGAGAATACGTTAGCAGCACCACATTGATCTTGTAAATCGTATCCGTAGAATCCTAATCTGGAGTGTTGTTCTTTGTGTAAGTACATAGCTAAGTACCATGCACTTAAACCAGTTTGTGCATTACCAGTAGCGAATGCAGTGGAACAACCAGCAGCTGCGGAAATAACGGAAGCTCTTTGAGATCCACCGAAGTGGGTTTCAAGTAAAGCTGGGTATTCTTCGTATTGGTCTAATGCGTAGAATGCTACTTCAGTACCAACATCTAAAACAGTGTCCATGTTGTTAGGTGCGGAACATAAGTCGCCGTATTTGTCTTCGACGTAGTCTTTACCATAGTAGGTGAAGTCGTCTAATACATTATCAGTATATGCTGCAGTAGCATATTGAGTGAATCCTACACCACCAGACATGTAAGAACCTAACCAAATTTGGTCGTATAAAGCAGCACCTAAAGCTACTACTTCTAATGAGGTTTTTACAGGGTCATCAGGTGAGACTCTGGAAGCTTGACAGATATCTGCCATGAATCCGAATGGAACTCCACCAAGTTCGTTTTCTGCTCTTGCTCTTCTTACAGGTAAGTAAGTACCCATGTGAACAACTTCTGCGTGTTTGGATGCGTATGCGAAGTCACCAGTAGCTCCTTCACCAGCACATTGGTTGTATGCTGAAATCATTGACATACCAATTTGCATTGCAGACCATCTGGAAGTGGTACCACCGTCACAAACTCTTCCTACGATAGATGGAATTCTTACAGCTTGCCATACAGCTCCGCCAACTTCAGCTTTTAAAGCTTCAGCTTGTTCTTCAGGGAACTCTTTGTTGATGTCCAATACAAATGCAGAGTCAATTTCGTCTGCTAATTCGTCGTCACCAGTAAATACTTTAACATAGGAATCTTGTACTACTAATGGGTCGGTTTCTACCATGTGTTCTTGAACAACTGCTGCACCAGGCATAGCGTGGTTTACAGTTTCTAAGTAATTGGTAATAGTTTCAGGAGTAACTTCAATACCTAATCTTTTTTCAAGAACGTTGTGAGCAGTGTTTAAACCTACGATTACAGTTCTTCTAATGTCATCCCAAGCTTGTTGGATAGCTGCGTTGTTAATGAAGTGTAAATCGTCACCTTCAACGAAAGTATCAGTAGTAGATAATTGGTAAGACATTAAAGCTCTTTGACCTAAAGGAGTACCAATGTCTGGGTTGTACATTGGAATTCCTCTTTTCTCAGCGATTTCTTTACCTTCATTTACAAATGCAGTTTTTCTTTCAGATTGAGTCCAACCACCCATGTTATAGAATTGGGTTGTTTTTTCAGTTGGATCTTCACTGAATTTTTGTTTCATTGCATCTAAGAATTTTTTATCAGCCATGTTAATTACCATCCTGCGTTTGGATCAAATGCACCAAAGGATCTGGAAACGTGAATATTGTGTAATACTTCAACAGCTTCTTTATCATCTTTGTATGCTTCACCATCTATTCTGTAAATAGTGGTTTTTGCTTTTAATGTTTCTTCGTCTAATGGTTCACCTAAGACTACAGGTTCGTCTAAGTCGACACCAATTTGGTCTCTTACCATTTCAACATTACCGGTTTCTTTGTTGAATACTTGTCTTCTGAGCATATCAAACATTAAACCGTTTTCATCTAATCTTAAGGAGTGACCGTGTACACCTGCACCTCTAATACCAGTTCTTGCGGTATCGAAGTATTCAGTTTCTAATAAGATTTTGGATAATCTTTCGATATCTCTTTCTCTTGCTTCGATTACTTGTCTTCCTGATAATGTACCGGTATCAATTCCTCTCCATCTGCATAAGTAAGATCTAGCTCTTAAGTAAGGTTGAGCTGGAGCGAAGTACATGGAATCTACGAATTGAATGTATCTAATTCTGTCCCCTGCTTTTGCACCATCAATAGGGGTTACTAATTCTCTTACAATGTCGTCAGGCTCATCCATTTCATCTAATGGTGGGTGAACAGATTTGTATTCTTCACCTGGAGCTCTGTGACCTAATATTTTTACTACGTCTTCATCAGAGATTTCTCTTAACTTTTCTAACTCATGTTCAGGGTTACAAAAGTTTCTTCTATTTTGAGCAACCTGAGAAGTACCTGGATAAATTTGTACCATAATTATGCATCTCCTAATGCTAATTTAACTTTTCTAATAATTTCATCTAATTTTTCCTGTGAAATTGTTTCACCACGGATAACGCCTGTAACAATATCGTCAATAGTACCTTCGGTTTTAATATCTTCATCTTTTGGCATGACTTTAGAAGTTTTTACTCCAATTTTAGCAAAATCTTCATGGTCAACTGGTGATTCACATATGATAATACAGTGTTTATCAATGTTCCTTAGAATTAATCTTGCTTTGTAAATAATATGATTTGCTACTCCACCTAAATGAATAACCAATAACTTGAAATTATCCATCTGCTGAACTTCACGGTCAGTAAGACCGAATAATGTTCCACCAGCAGCAGGAGCATCATGAGGAACACCCGCACCAGCATTTAAAACCATAGTACTTGTTAAAACATTAGCTTCACGTAAACCAAAAGTAATTTCACAAACAGGTTTAGTAATGTGTCTACGTCCAGGAGACATAGCTACTGCACATACATCAGTACCACATTCAGCAAAAGTCCCCCTTTGAGCAAGACTTCCGCCTTTTCCCATACCGCTTGTTTCCCTACAATCAACTACGTGAGTACAACGTCCTATCATATTAATCAAGAGTATCCTTTTTAATAATTTTCACATGGTCTTCAAAACTTGAATATTGATCAGTCATTCCAACTAACTCATCTGGTAAATCTATGTCACCATACTTAATTCTATCAGAAACAGTTGGTTCCTTTCTGATATAATTAGTTCTAGATTGGTTTATATCAAAACCATAAGGAATATTCTTTTTGCAGACTTCCTCTATTTCTTTTATAGTAGATTCCATTGATAATTCAACAAAAATTCTACCTGTTTTAACTTGTAAAGCTACATCTTCACCATTTACAGTGATTACTCTACGTTCACGATATTGTGGAGGTAAAGTCTCTTCTGTTTTAGGGAATCTTGGACCATGAATAACAGTCCTTTTTACATCATCTATAGCTTCCAAGTCATTCAACAACTTTTCAGTTGTATCGCTTCCAAGAACTCTATGAGGAAATATTTCAATATCCATAGTAAAAACCCAAATTAGATTTGTTTAAATTAATTAGATGTCACCTTTAATTTCTTCAGCTGCTTCTGCAACAGCGTTGATAGGTTCTCTAAATTCATCAATTTGACTGTATACTTCTTTAATTAAACCAGAAGTTGCTTCTGGTGAAAAGAGTTGTGTTCCTGCATCTAAGGACATAGCAGCAGCTACACAAGGGATACAGAATCCTTTACTGTGTCTGGTTACAACGTGGTTACCGTTGAATAAACCAGGACCTCCTCCTCCGTAAATGGAGTGAGAGAAGAATGAGAATCCTACAGCTACACCTTCTGCTCTACCATAGTCGATACTTGGTAAACCAGTTGCGAATTCAATGTTGTCGTTGAAGTATAATAAAGTAGATGGTACACCTTGAGCAGCACGAGCAGCACCGATGTTAACCATGGTTGCAGCTACAGCACCAGCAGCAGCATATGCGTTCCATTTAGCTGCGTCGTCAGTGTTGTAAATAGAGAAGTCAGTTAAATCTTTTTGAGGAGCGATAACTCCGTCAGCTTCTGCACGAGCAATAGTACCTTGTACAATACTACCAACAGTACCTTCTTCTGCATTGTCTTTTACTAAATCCATTACTAAATTATCAGCGTTTAAACCTTGGTAAGCTAAACCTAATAAGTGTAATCTTTCATAAGTACCTACTGCATCACCCATTTCAAACATAGCAGTTTGTTCGAAGATTGATGCTAAAGCGGTTGCTTGGAAAGTGTTTTTCAAAGTAGCAGCAGCGAAGTCGTTTGCTTTTACACCTCTTAATGCATAACCTGCACCTTCGAGTTTTTGTGGAATGTCTAACATTGTTGCAATGTTAGATCCTTTGTAATCTACAGATTGAGGATATCTACCTAATACTGCAGCTTTTACGAAGTTTGCGTCGTAAATACTTACATCACATACATCGATAACAGATTGTACTAATGCAGTTGCGGTTGCTAAAGGAGCAACAGAGTATTCAGCAGCAACGTCAATTCTTTGAGTTGGTACTTGTACTAATAACCTTTTTCCTCCGGAAATTGGTTCTACAGTAGTGTCGTCACCTTCAGAAATTTGAATCATTTCTTTCATTTTTTCTGCGATTGCGCCTGAATTAGCTACAATATCGAGATCTAATTCTCTACCTAAGATTCTAGATTTGTCTCCACCAACAGCACCGGTTTTAACGGATTTTTCAAGTCCTTCTAAGTTTACTGCAACAGTTCTTTTAACACCTTTTACGATGTTTTGAATTGCAGGGTTTCTGAGTGGACTTATAGCTTCGATTGGTACGTCAGATGCAATTTCATTGCCTCTATCATCGAATAAATCGATTTTATCATCAAACTTTGCCATTTTTTCCCTCCTAAATAAATAGAGTTTAACTAATATACCACTCTCAATGGTTACAATTTTTCACCAAATTGAGTAAAGCTACAAAGCAAGTTTTTGCAAATAGCCAGCCATATGGTATACAAATTTATCTTTAATTAAGATATAATATAAAGATTACCCTCAGAAATTTTTAGAAAAGTTTATAAAGAATAATATCACAAAAGCGATTTAAGAAAAAAGAGATGAAAAGTAATACTTTTAAAAATTAATTTAATTTAGTTAAAATAAATATAAATAATAAATTTAAATTAATTTAATTAAAAATTAAGTATAATAATTTAAATTTAATTATAAATAATAAATTATAAGATTTAGGATAAACTAATAAATTTAAAAAATTAATACTTTTATTAATGTTTGTAATAAATAATACTTTTTTTAATACTTTTTCAAGACAAATCTATTTATATAATACAAAACACAAAATTTAAGATTATGCATGTAGTAGCAGATGTTGGAGGAATACCTGGAAAAGATTGTAACGGTTTTTGCAAATACTGTTACTTCAGGAAGGTAAAGGAAATTAAAGTTTTTGGCTGTGCACACTGTCTTCCAAATAAAGTCGGTTGTGAAAGATGTTCCAAAGGCGTAGCTGACTCCCAAAGTGAATTCAAAAGTCCCTTTGAAGTATTCAGCAATGTTCAAAACACAATAATGATGAATATGGGAATGGGTGAAGTAATAGCCGATATCAGCGGAGGCGGAGACATAAGCTGTTATCCACATTTAGAATCATTGACTGCGCAATTCAACCAATTTTCAATAAAGTCACACTTGGGATATAGCTGCGGCAAAGGAATTAGTGATAGAGAGATAGCTTCCAGACTGATAAATAATGGTGTTGAAGAGGCTACATTCACAGTATTTTCAACAGATCCGAAACTTAGACAGCAATGGGTTAGGGACAAACATCCCGAAGAGGCACTTAATGCATGCAGAATATTTTGTGAGAACATTAAACTGACTGGTGCTAGCGTAATCATACCCGGCGTTAATGATGGAGACGTGTTAAGACAGACGTGTGATGATTTGGAAAGCTGGGGTGCAAAAGGATTCATATTAATGAGATTTGCAAATACATTTAACGAAGGATTGATACTTGGAAATGAACCTATCCTAAAAGACCACGAATCCCAACCGGTAGAGGAATTTGGCCAACTAGTCAAAGATTTAAATAATGAATACAACTTCAGAATTACGGGAACACCACTATGCGATCCGGAAACCGGCGGACCATTTGCAATAGCTAAAGATGAAAATCAGATATTTTTACAGTTCATCAAACCGGTCACAGGTGAAGCAACAATAATCACCTCAAAAATAGCTGCACCATATATACAAAACATCTTCGATAAGCTTGAAGTTGAAAGTGTAAATGTAGTGGCTGTCGAAAAGGAAATAGCATGCCTCATCACCAAAGAAGATTTGGAAACACTTGATTTGAGTGAGATAAAAGATGCGGTTATACTTCCAGGCAGATCATTTGTTCACCAGCTTGACGCTGAAAGAATTTTAAGTGCTGATGGAATAGAACGCATTGTCGGACGTGGCCCTGATACATTAACTGTAGATGGAGAACTAAGCATTGACCTAACCGACGAAAATGTTATAGAACGAGAACTGGAAGACTTTAATGACTTGGTGGATGCGATTAATTTCTTCGGAATGAGAAGACTTTAAAAAAGAAATTAGTTTGAGTCCTCAATAAGAGAACTTTCACTATTAATCTTTACTAAAATGTAATCATACATTTTAGACTTTTTAATTTCTGCAATTTCAGATAACTTTTTACCGTCAATGACAATATTTTCAATCAGTTCATGGTATTTATCATAATTGATTTTTACACGTACACCATCAAGCTGAGTAGTTACCGGTGCAGGAGAGATTACATCCTTTATTTCAGGAATTTGATTTTCAATTGCATTTTTAACAACAATTGAAGGTACTAATGGCGGATCAAGATTCATTTCACGTTTTTTATTATTTAGAATTTCTTCAATTGTTTCAACCAAAGTATCCAATGCTCTGATATCAGGTCCTCTTCTTAATCTCCTAGGAATTCTTCCAAGACCGCCAACATAAGCATCAGCTCCAGGAAGTTCTTCTATTGGAATATCAGGTGCTCCAGTTACAATTACTGGAATGTTAATATCATCATATAAAAATGCTTTAGTTTTGATGCATGTCTCAAAACTTCCAAGTGCAAATACAGCAATGTCATGTTCTTCAATCAATTGTTTTTCCTCTTCAGAAATACCTGAAGTTCCCTTACCATCACCCCTAGCAAGACCAATCATATTATCTTTTGCACCATATTCACGCAAATATTCAGAAATGTCACATGCCGCATGAGGCAAATGATGTCTTGCAAGTGTAGGAGAAACAATAGCTATTTCAGAACCAGCCATAGGGGCTACACTAAGTTTTGCCAATAACTCTTCAGATTTCTCTTCTATCTTATTTACATCATTTAATGGAACGGCCATATTCAATACCAATTCCATTTGCATAATATTGTCTTGAAGAATGAATCCGCCCAAATCTTCAATCAATTCCTTGATTTCTTCACTTTTGTGAACTCCACCAGTAAATGTTAATGTTTCATACATTTTAATACTCTCACATAAAGTCTATAGTAATATTAATTTTTTAAATTTAATCTATATTAACTTTTCCAAAATGGAATACCGAGCTTCGATTCTTTCAAAAGGGTTTTTGGATACGACAGTGTGTGATGGAATTTCAACCAGTTGGGAGGTCTCATCTTTCACTTTATCTGCCAAATAATCAGGATAGATTACATAATCATAATTTTTTGAAGTTATTTCAAAACCAATGTTTAAAACCATATCCTTTAAAAAATTGGAATATACCTTTACTTTAACATGTGAATTTTCATGATTTTCCAAATACTTCACACAAAGATTATAGTTCTTAAAAAATTCTAAAATTTCCGCATCAGACAATTCATTTTTTAATTTGGAAACTTCTTTAATACTTTCAAATAACTGTGAAGGAGTATTTAACTTGATGGCCAATGAATTCATTTCAACTTTGCTTTCAGACAGTAAAATCGCCAAATCCCCATCTTCCAAATCAGGATTTTTATTGACTTTATAATCATTTATACCCGCAAGCATTACAACCTCTTCACACATTGGTGTTGTGACAATTCTCATAGTATAATATTATATAAAGCACATTAATATATAGTAAACTATGAAAGTAACACTAAGTTTTGAGGAAAGTATAAGCAGAGATGTTTCAATAATGATTGATGTTTTGCGTGCAAGTACCACCATAACTACTGCTTTAGATAAATTTAATCAAATCATCCCTTGTTTTACCCCAGAAGATGCATTTAAACTTAAAAAAGAAACAGGAGGAGTTATTGCAGGCGAACGTAAAGGAGCCAAAGTTGAAGGTTTCGATATTGGAAATTCACCAAATGCAATCTTAAACTTTAAAAGTGACTCAAAAATATTGATATTGACCACAAGCAACGGCACCAGAATACTTGAAAATATGAATTCCCAAGTATTGATAGGATGCTTGAATAATGCCGAAGCTGTGGCCGAGGCAAGTATCAAATTAGCAAAAGATCATATCGACCTGGTCATGGCAGGAGTTTGGGGAAAATTTGCAATTGAAGATTATTTGGCTGCAGGAGAGATAATTCACCAAATATCAAAAAAATGCAGTGACTGCGAAATAGATGAATATGCAAAATCCGCCATATTGGCAAGCAGGAATCCTAATCTGGTTAGAGATGCATTTTTTGATTCAACATCAGGACACAAGCTGAAAAATCTTGGATATGAAAATGACATAAGCTATGCATTATGCCAAAATTCAACTAAAAATGTTGGGTTATATAAGGGTAATAGTATAAATAAGATTAAGTTTAAATAATTGTAATTGATAAATTACATTTATATTTAATTTTTTAAGAGTGTTATATTAATGAGACGTGAATGTTTAACAATTATTGGTACGGCCCACGTATCTGCTGAAAGTGTTGAAGAAGTAAAAGATAAGATTTATGAGATTCAACCGGACAGAGTGGCAATTGAACTTGATTTAGCAAGATATACCAAGCTTAAAAACTCAATGATGGGAATAGAAGAAGACGACAGTATTTCAGTTACAAAAATAATTAAAGAAAACAAAGTGGGATTATTTTTAGTGACAACAGTGCTTAGTTATTTCCAATCAAAAATAGGTGAGGAAGTGGACGTTGCCCCAGGTTCAGAAATGGTTGGTGCAATTGAAGCCGCAGAGGATTTAGGAATACCACTAGCTTTGATTGACCGTAATATCAATACAACATTGGAACGTGCATTAAATAGAATGTCTTTTATTGATAAAATTAAATTTTTAATTGGATTGTTGACTACAGATACCGATGATGAAGAAATCGATATTGAAGAGTTAAAAAATCCCGATAAACTTGATGATTTGCTTGAAATGTTTAAAGATGAAGCACCAGGAATATATGAAGTATTAGTTCATGAAAGGGATGCTTATCTCGCAGGAAGCCTTTTGAGAATCCCTGAAGATAAAGTAGTGGCTGTTGTAGGTGCAGGCCATCAGCCAGGTATTAACAGATACCTTGACAATCCTGAAACAATACCACCACTTGAAGAACTGAATAAAATAATAGATAAAAAAGGAATCCCATGGACAAAAATAATACTTGCGCTAATACCAATTTTGTTTGTTGTGATATTTTTTCTGGCATTTCTTAATGGGATAAATATTACGTATAATATTTACCAATTTATTGGAATTAGTATGCTTATGGGATTTTTAGGTTCAATATTATCCGGATCAAAAATCCAGTCAGCAATTGTCGGAGGATTGGTTGCTCCATTAACTATTATCCACCCGCTTCTTGCAGCAGGATGGTTTTCAGGATTGACTGAAGCAAAATACAGAAAAGTAAGGCAAAGAGACATTAAGAATTTAGCACACTTTGATGGTTTCAGAGATTTATGGAACAATAATATTTTTAGAGTTTTGCTTGTTGTTATTGGAACAAACCTTGCAGTCAGTATAGCAACATTGGTTATTTTGCCATCACAAGTATTCATTCCACTATTTATGCAGATATTCGGTGGATAATCTCCATAAATTTTCAATTTTTTTAACTAAATTATAATTTAATAAAAAGTTTTTTATACTTATAAAAATAATCATTATATACTAAATTTTAAGGAATAATAATATGTATTATATATTTCGTTGTGACTGTGGAAGAGTTTTATATGCAAAGGAAGGTGTTGCGACCAGAAAATGTGTATGTGGAAAAACACTAAAAGTTAAAGGTCGAAGAATATTTAAAAAAGTAGAAACAAGAGAAGAAGCTTCCTATGCAGTCCAGAAAATGCAGGACGAAATATATGGAAACACTGGTTTTATTAAAGCCAGTGATTTATAATTTAAGGTCTGTTAAAAATGGCTGGAACAATATTAGAAATAGTAATAATTTTAATTTTAATAATACTTACAGGATATTTATCAATGGCAGAGCTTGCTGTTGTGTCGGTTAGAAAAGCAAAAATGCAAAAATACATCGATGAAGGTAATGAAAATGCACAAATAGTTTTGGATTTGCTCGAAGATCCGAATGAATTTTTATCAACTGTTCAAATTGGAATTTCACTCATTGGTGTATTAACTGGGGCTTTTGGTGGAGTAACACTTGCCGAACCTTTAGCCAAACTTATTTCATTTGTACCATACAACGGACCGATAAGTGTTATAATCGTCGTAGTGGTTACAACATATTTGACATTGGTTGTTGGAGAAATTGTACCTAAAGTAATTGCTTTAAATAATCCTGAAAGAGTTTCTCTCAAAGTTGCAAAAAGTATGATTATTCTCTCTAAAATATCAAAGCCAGTTAGTTTTATTCTTGCAAAATCAAGCAGTTTTCTTTTATGGTTAATGAGAATTGAAAATAGAAATGATGATACCGTTACAGAAGAAGAAATCGAATTAATGATTAAAGAAGGAAGAGAAGATGGAACCATTGAACAAGAGGAAGAAGATATCATTAAAAGGGTTTTCAAACTTGATGACCAGAAAGTTGAATCCATCATGACTCCACGTAATGAAATTATTTGGATTGATTTGGAAGATTCAAGAGATATCAATAAAGTTAAAATCATTGAAAGTAAAAGATCCATTTTCCCAATAGCTTCTGGAGAGCTAGATGATTTTATTGGAGTTGTTCAGGCAAAAGATATTCTTTCTTTAATGTTTAGTGATAAAGATTTTGATATTAACGCTATCGTTAAAGAGCCGTTAGTAGTATCCGAACATTTAGAAACATTGGAACTTCTAAGAGAATTTAAAGAAAACCAGGAATATGTGCATATGTCCCTTGTCGTTGATGAATTCGGTAGTGTTGAAGGATTGATTACATTAAACGATTTGCTTGAAGGGATTGTTGGAGACATACCTGGCATTGATGAAGATGATGATCCGATTGCTACCAAAAGGGATGAAAATACATGGTTAATTGACGGTAGATTCAGCATTGATAAATTTAAAGAATTATTTGAAATTGAAGAGTCATTTCCAGATGAAGAAGAAGATGGATATACTACTCTTGCAGGTTTTATTTTAAGTATCAGCGGTACTGTACCTGATGTTAATGACAAATACCAATGGGAAAGATTCTGCTTTGAAATTGTTGATTTAGATGGACATCAAATCGACAAAATTCTTGTAACTGATTTAGGTAAAGATTATACAACAACAGAAGAGGAAAAATAATATGGATTTTATTGGAATTGGAATACAGTTTATTTTATTGATTGTTGGATTTGTACTTTTGATTAAAGGATCAGACTTTTTTGTTGACGGATCAAGTAATATTGCATCAATATTAAAAATTCCTACACTAATTGTAGGTCTTACTATTGTTGCTTTTGGTACAAGCGCACCCGAAGCTGCAGTCAGTATTACCTCATCACTTTCAGGAAATAATGCATTAGCAGTAAGTAACGTTATAGGGAGTAACCTATTCAACATGATGCTGATTATAGGTTTATGTGCACTTCTAAGAGAACTTAAAATTGGTCGTGATGTATTAAACAAGGATTTGCCATTTCTTGTTGTGATAACCGCAATATTATCTGGATTCATCATTATTGGATGGAGCATTTCAAGAGTTGAAGGAATCATATTATTCTTATTAATCATTGGATATGTTTCATATCTTGTTTATAGTGCTAAAAACACCAAAGAAGCACAAATTGTTGAAAAACCAAAAATGAGTCTTTTAAGAAGTATAATCTACATTGTTGGTGGTGTGGCAGGTATCATAATCGGTGCGGATTTTGTAGTTGACAGTGCATCATATATAGCAATTGCATTCGGAATGAGTGAAACATTGGTAGGTTTAACTATTGTTGCTATAGGTACCTCTTTACCAGAACTTGTTACTTCACTTACTGCTTTAAAGAAAGAAGAAAATCAATTAATCATAGGGAATGTGATTGGTTCAAACATCTTCAATATTCTATTTGTACTTGGTGCAAGTAGCATAATAAGCCCAATCACAATAAATCCGAATATGATAGTAGATATCGCATTAATGCTTGGAGTTACAATATTATTCTTCATATTTGGTAAAACACAAGATAAATATGATAAAAAAGAAGGATTTATACTTGTAGCATTATTCATCGCATACATGGCTTTCGCAATCATGAGAAACTAGCTCTTTTATCTCACAGGCCTTACAAATATTGGATGAAGTTGGCTCGCCGCAAATTTCACATTCATTTAAGTTAGTGGAAATATCATTTTCAAAGACTAGAATCTTTTTAAATGATTCCATTATATTATTTTTTAAACCAGGATATTTATCTTCATTGACATTTAAAAATTCTTTAATTTTTGCTCTTAATGATAAATGGGAATAGGGACATTCTTCAAGATGAATATCAATATTATTTAGAACTGCCCATAATCCAACATCTTTTTCTGGAGTATTCCATAACGGTTTAATTCGTGGAACAAGTTTAGGATGGATAACATCAAGTTCCGGTCCAAATTTAGAAAATTTTATAGTATCACCTCTGGCAAAACTCATCAAAAATGATTGGATTTCATCATCCAAATTATGGCCAGTAGCAATTTTATCAGCACCTACATCATATGCGGTTTTATTTAAAATATTTCTTCTAAAGACACCACAAGGAATACATGCACTTTTAAAATCAGAATATATATCATCTAATGTAAAACCTTCTTCTTCATAAAATGATTTTTGAATTAATTCAACACCCAAATCCTTAGCGTTATTAACTGCAGCATCAATTCCATGGGATCTATAACCTTTTATCCCTTCATCTACACTTATAGCTACCAAATCAAAATCTAAAAATTCCTGATATCTTTTTAGAGCATGTAATGTTAAAACACTATCTTTTCCACCTGATAATGCAACAGCAATCATTTCATTTTCCTTAATTAATTCATAATCTCTAATCAGATTATTGATTCTAGTAAAAATCATTTCATTAAATTCATCATTGTCAAATTTTGCCATGACAAATGATTTATAATTAAATTAATAAATAATTTTTTGAAGTGATAATATGATAACTTGTGATTTTGCAATATTGCCTGTTGGATGTAATTCAACAGAATGTAAAGACTATGTAACTGCTGCAGTGCAAGTAGTAAAAGATTCTGGACTAAACTGTCAATTAACTGGCATGGGCACCCAAATTGAGGCTGAAAACTTAAAAGATTTGTATGACGTGATAGCTAAAGCCCAGGAAGCAGTTTTTGAAGTGGGAGTCGGAAGAGTTTATACAGTAATAAAAGTTGATGACAGAAGAGATATGGAAAATAGAACTTTAGATGCTAAAATAAAAACAGTAGAAGATATGTTAGACTAAAAGTCAAATTATGACTTTTAATCCATTTTTTTAGAAGCAGTTTTAACCGCTTCAATTACTAAATCCAAATCATCACTAGTCAATGATGGATGCACAGGCAAGGAAATTACACTGTTAGCAACTTTTTCGGCATTAGGACAATTTCCAGTGAATCCTAATTTTTGATAGATTGGTTGATTGTATAATGGTATAGGATAGTGAACGCCAGTGCCTATTCCTTCTTCAGTTAAAATATCAATCCAATCATCCCTGTTTCCTTTTTCAACACGTATTGTGTATTGGTGATATACATGTATTGAACCTTCTCTTGCATAAGGGGTGATAACTCCATCGACATCGGCTAAGCCTTCATTCAGATATGCTGCATTTTCGGCCCTTTTTTTGTTGAATTCATCAATTACATTTAATTGTGCAAGTCCAATAGCTGCAGAAATATCAGTCATTCTAAAGTTGTAGCCAATATCGTCATGATGGTATTTTACACGAGACCCATGAGCTCTGAATATATGTGCTTCCTCAACGAATTCCTCATTATCTGTAGTAATCATACCACCTTCGGAAGTGGTCATGTTTTTAGTTGGATAAAAACTGAAACATGCCATATCAGCTAAACTGCCTACCTTTTTTCCGTTATATGTTGCACCATGTGCCTGAGCTGCATCTTCAATTACAATCAAATCATGATCCTGTGCAATATCACAGATTGCATCCATTTCTGCAGATTGACCATACAACTGTACCGGCATTATGGCTTTTGTTTTATCAGTTATTAATGATTCAATGCTTTCCGGGTCTAATGTATATGTTTTTAAATCAATGTCACCGAAGACCGGTTTTGCTCCAGTGTAAACAATTGAATTTCCACTTGCAATGAAAGTAAATGGAGTGGTAATTACCTCATCACCATCACCAATTCCTGCAGCCAATAAAGCAACATGCAATGCTGCAGTACCGGAGTTAGTTGCAACACCATAATCTGCACCAACCCATGATGAAAATTCTTTTTCAAATTCTGAAACTTTTGGTCCTTGAGCAATCATTCCAGATTTCAAAACCTCAACTACATTATCTATTTCTTCTTGTCCAATTATCGGTTTTGCTATGGGAACTTTAATATCTGACACAATATCACCTTTTTAAACTATACTAATATTTAAATTTAATAATATTTAAAATATTAGTAATTAAGATTTAAAGTGATTAACTTGGACGATTATAAACTTAAAACAATAGAAGAAGGATTGACAAAAATTGAATTTCCTGAATATGAAAAAGTTTCATCAGACGCACCAGTTTTTTATAATCCACATATGGAGTTGAATAGAGACATATCTATTTTAGCACTCCAAACATTCCAAAAAGAACAGAACAGAGAAATAGATATCTGTGATTTATTCGGCGGAAGCGGAATACGTGGTGTTCGTTATAAAAATGAAATTGATGGTGTTGGACATGTATCAATAAACGACATAAGCGAACTTGCTAATGAATTTGAACAGCACAATGTTAATTTGAATAATCTTGAAGATATTTCAATACACAATCACGATGCAAGCATGTTTTTAAGGCAAAATCGTGGTAAATTTGATGTGATTGATATAGATCCATTTGGAACCCCATCACCATTTTTAGATTCAGCGGGCTATTGTGCTAGAAGAGAATCATTACTATGTGTGACTGCTACAGATACATCCGCATTATGCGGAACATATAAAGAACCATGCATTCGCAAATATAATTCCAAGCCATATAAAAGTGAATATTGTCATGAAACAGGGATTAGGATCCTTGCAGGTTTTTGTGCATTGACATTATCAAAATATGCAAAATGCATTGAAGTCTTATTGTCACACAGTACTGAACATTATATGAGATTATATCTGAAAGTTAAAAAAGGTTCAAAAAGAAGTGATGAATCATTGAAAAATATTGGATACATCAGCCATTGTAAGGAATGTTTATACAGAGAATGTAATAAAGGATTAGCCACATCAATTCCAGACACTTGTCCGGAATGCGGTGAAAAACTAATTCAGGCAGGACCATTATGGCTTGGCGAAATTCAAAATAAAGACTTCATATCAAAAATGATAAAAGAATCTGAAAATAAAAAATTAAATAGTCAAAATCAATTATTAAAATTATTAAATGCATGTTTGATAGAATCTGAATCTCCTGCAACTTTTTATGATGTTCACAGCATTTGCAGATCTTTAAAAATAAGTGCACCAAAATTAGATTTGATTTTTGATGAAATAAGAAACAATGGGTTTGAATGTGAAAAAACACATTTTAGCCCAATAGGAATTAAAACAAATGCTCCAATAAATAAAATAAAAAATATTTTAAAAAAATTAGAAAGTGAATAAACAATCATTAAAATAATTAAACATAAATAAAAAATAATAAGAAAAAAGAAAAAATAGAATTATAAAATATTAACATAAAAAAATTTAAATAAAAAATAAAACAGTATATAAAAAAATACATAATATTTAAATAATGCATAATATAAAATGATAATATATAATTATATTTTTAATTGTATAAGGAGGAGAAAATTATGGTTAAGGAAAAAGATAACATAGTAAAGCTAGATGATACTGATATTAAAATATTAAAAATCATCAACAAAGATGTTAGAACATCTTACAGGCAAATATCCAGAGATTTAGATGTATCTGTTGGTACTATCCACAACCGTATTGACAAAATGGTTAAAACTGGAGTAATTAAAAAATTCTCACCAGTAATCGATCATGAAAAATTAGGATTTGTATTGACAACCATTATTGGAGTAAGAGTTAAAGGAGGAAAACTCAAAAATTGGGAAGAGAAAACATTCTTCAATAAAAATGTTGTGGGAATCTATGATGTTACTGGAGAATATGATGCTTTTCTGATTGCTAAATTTAGAAATACAAATGAATTAAACTCATTTATTAAAGAATTACTTAAAGATCCAATTATAGAAAGAACATACACCCAAACCGTTCTTGATGTAATCAAAGAGGACATGGGTTCATCAAACATATTATAATACAGTAGATTTTCTACTGTACTATTCTATTTATTACCCGCACCATTAACAAAATTATATTTTTTTTAAGAAATTTTGAACATCACAATTAACTGTCTAATCAAATATTTAAAAAAACTAAATTTTTGTCTAAAAAAATAACTATTTTTTAGTTAAAATAATACTATCAAGTTTAAATATATTGAAAACAATATAGTTATTATCAAATATTAATTAGAGGTTATGAAATTGGCAATTTGTTTACCAGATACGCAAGATGATGCCCCAAATATTCCTATAAAACTAACTAGAGTAGGAGTAACCGGCGTTAAAAAACTCTTGCAACTTGAAAGACCAAATAAAAGGCCTATAATTCTATTACCAACATTTGATGCATTCGTTGATTTACCAAATAATCAAAAAGGAGTGCATATGTCAAGAAATCCTGAAGCTATCAGTGAAGTCTTAGACGGCATATCCAAAGATAAAGGTGTTGGTGTAGAATCATTATGTGCTCGTATAGTTGAAAAAATGATGGACAAACACGAATATGCAAGACGTGTTGAAATTTCCATGACTACTGACTACATGTTCATGCGTGAGTCTCCTGTAACAAAACATGAAACTCAGGAAATGGCAAATCTTAAAGCAAAAGCTGTTGGGTTAAGAGATGAAAAAGGAAACGTGGAAATCAGAAAAAGCATAGGTGCAGAGTTAATAGGAATGACAGTTTGTCCATGTGCTCAAGAGTCTGTTAGAGAATCCGATAAGAATAAATTATTAGAATTTTTAGATGAGGAAACTACACAAAAAGTGCTTGATACAGTAACTTTTGCATCCCACAACCAAAGGGGAATTGGAACTTTATTAATTGAAGTGCCTGAAGGATGGGAAGTAAAAGGAGAAGACATCATAGAAATCATCGAAAAATCAATGTCCTCACCTGTATGCGAACTTCTTAAAAGACCTGATGAAAATGCAACTGTTATGAATGCACATAGAAAACCTGTTTTTGTTGAAGATTGTGTTAGAAACATGATGGAAATGATTGCAGAGAAATACTCTGATTTGCCTGACGACACATTAATTACTTCACGTCAAGAAAACCAAGAAAGTATTCACAGACATAATGCATTTGCAGAAAAAGTAACTACAATGGGCGAATTGAAAAAAGAATTGAACATGTAAGGTCTTGGTGCGATGCAAAAGAAATATGAAATAGCAGGAAGTGTGATGGGTTTTTTTGACTCATTTAAAGGATCTGCTCCAGCAATAGATAATGATAAAATATTAATTGTTAGAAGCAGATCAAGAAAAATCTTACCAATCAATGAGCTCGAAGATAAAATTTCAGAGATTGGAAAAGAAATTGGGGGTGTTGAAGTTCCTGCAACATCCGACAAAATAGAACAAATCTTAAAATCAGGCGACAAACATATAAAAGAAAGTGAAGTGGCTACTGGAGATATTGATTTTAGAGGTTTTACAAGAGTAAAAAAAGAATTGGAATCAATGGGATTAGTAGTTGCTTATAAAGTTTATGAACTTCCTAGTTTTGATGTTATTATCGCAATTTGGGAAGATAAAAATGAACTTCCGCCATTATATGTTGAAGTAACTGTTTCTGAAAAAGAAGAGTGAAAAATGATTAATTATTCAAAAAAAGATATTCTTTCTGTATTGAATGCAAAAGGTTCAGACATTATAAAATTTATGGCTGAAGCAAAACAATATCGAAAGAATAATCTTATTACTTATTCTAAAAATATTTTTATTCCACTGACTGAAATATGTAGAAACGATTGTGGATATTGCAATTTTAAAAAAAATCCTGATGACCCGGAAGCCATCATTCTAAAAACAAAAGATGAAGTTCTCAATGATTTAAAAATAGCTGAAAAGTATGGGTGTAAGGAAGCATTATTTACATTCGGTGAAGATGCTGATGAAAATGAAGCTGTTTTAAAAAGATTGAATGAATTTGGCTATGACAATATAGTTGACTATACTTATGATATCTGCAAAATGACTTTAGATGAAACAAATTTGCTTCCACATTCAAACGGAGGAAACTTTTCTTATGATGCATTGAAAAAACTTAAGGAAGTTAATGCATCAATGGGGCTAATGCTTGAAAATTCATCAAAACGATTAATGCAACTGCCTGCCCATAAAAAAAGTCCTGGTAAAAATCCGGAACTCCGATTAGATACAATTAGCAATGCAGGAAAATTAAAAATCCCATATACTACTGGAATATTGATTGGTATTGGTGAGACTAAAGAAGAAATTGTTGAATCATTATTTAAAATCAGAGAAATCTTTGATAAATACGGACATATTCAGGAAATAATTATCCAAAATTTCACATCAACTCCAAATATTGAAATGTGCGATTGGCCAGAACCAAGCCTATTGGACATGATTCGTACAGTAACTGCTGCAACATTATTATTTTCAGATACTGATGTTAGCATTCAAGTCCCGCCAAACTTAAATTATGATACTGCACAAATCTTTTTATTATGTGGTGCTGATGACTGGGGCGGAGTATCACCGGTAAGTCAGGATTATGTAAATCCAACTTCCCCATGGCCAACATTAGATGTTTTAACTGAATTAACAGAAGATGCTGGTTTTAATTTAGTGGAAAGATTATGTATTTATGAGAAATATATAAATGATGAATGGTTAAATGATACTCTTTTAGAAAAATCAACTAATCTATTAAAGCATCAATAACTACATGCTCCACACCAGGAGCATATTTCTTAATTTTATTTATTTTTAAAAGTTCAACATCCCTATCGCCGGCTGCCTGCTTTATGCGTGAAATTGGTCTTGTTTCCAATAGCTTTTCAGGAACTGTTTCATGATAATGGATAATTCCTCCCTTATTCAAACTGTTTACAGCGACTTTAAGATAATGATGTGTAGTTTTAACATACCCCATCAAAATACGATCAGCATTATATTTCGGAGTTTCAACCAAACAGTCACCTAATACAGGAGTAATATTATCACATTTATTTAATTTGACATTTTCGCACAAATAATAATAAGAATTAGGATTTATTTCAATAGAAATTACTTTTCGGGCATTTGAATGAACACCGATAGGTATGGAAAAATATCCAATTCCAGCAAACATGTCCAGAACAGTTTCATTATCCCGAACTAATTTAGCAATTCTTAAGCGTTCATTGACATTACCCTTAGACCACATCACTTTTGATAAATCCAATTTAAACAGGCATTTATTTTCCTTGTTAATTGTTTCAGTTTCGCTGCCGAACAAAATTTTATAAACAGGTTCTCTTTTTGTGCCTTGAATATGGTCAATTTTCATGATTGTTTTAACATTATGTTTTTCAGCCAATTCTTCAAGATTGTCTGAATCATCATTTAAAATTAATATATCTCCTATTTTTTTATATTTCATTGAAAATCCCTAAATTATCAATAAACAAAAGCATTATTATTTTTAGATATGAAACTATTTAAAAATATTTATGAAAAATTATAATTTAATTACAAACATTAAGAAAACTTTATATACTTAGAATGGCTAATAATTAATTGTTAGTTTAAACTGACATATTGATTCTGATTTTAAATAAAATTAAATAATATTTTATTGACGATAACCTAAAAGTAGTTGAAATTATATTTTAAATACTTATAGAGGTGTTTTTAAATGGATGACAAAATTTTAGAAGGTACAACAACCGTAGGTATAACCTGTAAAGATGGTGTTGTATTTGCAAGCGAAAGAAGAGCTAGTATGGGTAACTTAGTAGCTCATAAAGTCGCAGAAAAAATATTTAAAATTGATGATCACATCGTAACAACCATAGCTGGTTCTGTTGGAGATGCACAAAGTCTAATGAAAATAATTGAAGCGGAAGTTTCACTTTATCAAATGAGAAACGACGATGCAATTAGCGTTAAAGCTGCAGCATCCTTGACTGCTAACATATTACGTTCCGGACCAATGTATGTTCAAACATTACTCGGTGGTATGGATGGAGATAAACCTTCACTTTACTCACTCGACCCAGCTGGTGGTATGATTGAAGATACTTACATATCAACCGGATCTGGTTCTATTGTAGCATACGGTGTTTTAGAAGACAGATTCCGCGATGATCTTACAACTGATGAAGGAATTGAAATAGCCATAAGAGCTATAAGAGCCGCTGCTGAACGTGACACATTCTCAGGTAATGGATATTTGGTCGCTAAAGTAGATAAAGACGGCTTTGAAATGTTAGATAATGAAAAAATTAATGAGATTCTTGAAAAAATATAAGCGATAACTAATTTTTCATAAACTAACTATTTTTTATATAAATCAGTGTACATAGTTTGTGAAGTTTGACTAATTATAGCTAAAAGCTTTTCACAGACTATTTTATTACACTAAACTTTTTTTGAAGGGATTATATGACTTCAGACATTTTAGATGAAATTAAAAAAGAAATTTTGGCTAAATTACCTAAAGATACACAGGTTACAAAAGTTGAATTTGAAGGACCTGAAGTGGTAGTTTATACAAAAAATCCACAAGTTATTACTGAAAACGGTGATCTAGTACGTTCACTTGCTAAAGAACTCAGAAAGAGAATTATTATTAGATCTGACAAAAGTGCTTTACTTGGCCCTGAAGAAACTATTAACAAAATACACGAAATTGTTCCCGAAGGTGCTGAAATTACAGACATCTACTTTGACACTGTAACTGGTGAAGTTGTAATTACTGCTAAAAAACCAGGACTTGTTATTGGTAAATATGGGGCTACTTCAAGAAATATTGTTAAAAATACTGGTTGGGCACCTAAAATTTTAAGAACTCCACCAATTAGTTCAGATGTTATTGGAAAAATAAGAACTACATTGAAAAACAGCAGTAAAGACAGAAAAAAATTATTACAAAGACTTGGACGTCAAATTCACCAGGGAAGCAAATATCCTAATGATTGGGCTAGAGTAACTTCTATGGGAGGATTTAAAGAAGTAGGACGTTCATCTATGCTTTTACAAACACCAAATAGTCGTGTATTATTAGATTGTGGTGTTAATGTGGCTGCACCAGATAATAAAACCGCATTTCCATATTTGAATGCACCAGAATTTTCAATAGAAGAATTGGATGCAGTCATTATTTCTCACGCTCACTTGGACCATTGTGGATTTGTACCATACCTTTATCACTACGGATATGAAGGACCGGTATATTGTACAACCCCAACAAGAGATTTGACTACATTACTGCAATTAGACCACATTGATATTGCTCAAAGAGAAGGAAATCCCTTACCTTTCAATGTAAAGCACATTCACAAAGCAATTAAAAATACCATTACACTTGATTATGGAGAAGTTACTGATATCTCCCCAGATATTAGATTAACATTACACAATGCAGGACACATTTTAGGTTCAGCAATTTCCCATATGCACATTGGTGACGGTGCACATAACCTTGTCTATACAGGGGACTTTAAATATGAACCATCAAGATTACTTGAACCTGCAACAATCAGATTCCCAAGAGCAGAAACTGTAATTATGGAAAGTACCTATGGTGGTAGGGAAGATGTTCAACCATCAAGAAACTCTGCAGAAAAAGAAATGATGAAAACCATCTATAAAACTTTAAAACGTGGAGGAAAAGTATTGGTACCGGTATTTGCAGTGGGAAGAGCACAAGAGCTAATGGTAGTTCTTGAAGAATACATGAGACATGGAATGATAGATGAAGTTCCTATTTACATTGACGGTATGATTTGGGAAGCTACTGCAATCCACACAGCCAGACCAGAATACTTGAGTAAAGATTTAAGAGACCAAATTTTCCACATGGGAAGAAATCCGTTTGTCTCAGATATGTTTAAAAAAGTACAAAACTACAATCAAAGAAAGGATATTGTTGAGAGTCCTCAACCAGCAATCATTTTATCAACTTCAGGTATGTTGACTGGAGGTAATTCAGTTGAATACTTCAAATGGTTATGTGAAGATGAAAGAAACACATTAATCTTTGTGGGATACCAATCCGAAGGATCTTTAGGTAGAAGAATCCAAAAAGGAAGAAAAGACGTACCTCTTGAAGATGATGATGGAAGAACTAAAGAATTCCATGTTAATATGGAAACCAAAACCATACATGGATTCAGTGGTCACTCTAACAGAAGACAATTAATGGAATATGTCAAAAGACTTAATCCAAGACCTGAAAAAGTCATTACTTGTCACGGAGACCCTAAAAAAGCTGTTGACTTAGCTTCATCAATCCATAGAAGTTATAAAATTGAAACAAGGACTCCAATTAATTTAGACTGTGTTAGAATTCATTAATAAAAATTATATACTAATTAATACAAATATTTAAATAATATAAATTAATTTTTTATAAAAAAATGCAATGGTGAATATATGGTTACTTATTCAGAATCTGGTGTTGATATTGATTTAGAGGCAAAAACTGTTTCACAAATAGCAGAAAAACTCCAATCAACATTAGAATGTAGAGATATAATTACTGATAGCGGCCATTATGCTGCTTTAGTTAAATTAGGTAATAAAGGTATTGCAATGAGTACCGACGGTGTTGGAAGTAAAATTTTAATAGCTGAAATGTTAAACAAATACGATACTGTGGGAATTGACTGTATTGCAATGGTTGTAAACGATATTTTATGTGTTGGTGCTGAACCAATAGCTTTAGTAGATTACCTTGCTGTTGAAAAACCTGATCCTCAAAGAGCAGCTGAAATCGCAGAAGGTCTTGTTAAAGGAGCTAATGAATCAAATATAGCAATTATTGGTGGAGAAACCGCTTCACTTCCAGGAATTATTAAAGATTTTGATTTGGCTGGAACTGGTATAGGATTTGTTGATATAGATAAAATCATAAGCGGTGCAGATATCGAACCGGGAAATGTTTTAATCGGTATTAACAGTAATGGTCTTCACTCAAATGGATACAGTTTAGCTAGAAAAGCAATTTTTGAAGATGCAGGATTGACTATTGATGATAAAATGCCTAATGGTGAAACTACTATCGGCGAAGAATTAATTAGGCCAACTGAACTATATGTTAAACCTATTGTAGCATTATTCGAAAAAGAATATAATATTAATGGATTAGCTCACATTACTGGTGGTGGATTCACAAACCTCAGACGTTTGAAAAAGGGAGTAGGTTATGAAATTACTGACTTACCTGAAACACCAGAAATATTCAAATTAATTTATGAACAGAATGTTGACATTAAAGAAATGTATAAAGTATTCAATATGGGAATAGGTTTTGTCGTTATCGCTGAAGAAGACGAAGCTGAAAAAATAATGGATACCTTAAAAGAATACTGCCAATGCCAAATTATTGGTAAGGTAACTGATGATGAAAAAATTGTTGTAAAAGCTTTCGAAGGCTCAACAATTGAGTATTAGGAGGGTAAATATGAAGATAATGAAGGATAACGAAATTGCTCTTGTAAAAGAAATATTGAAAAAATTAGGAGCAAGTGAAGAAGATTGCGAGTTAGTAGCAGAAGCTACAATCGATGCGGATTTAAAAGGATTTACATCCCACGGACTTGGAAGATTCCCACAATATTTGATTAGTATTGAAGCAGGAACCATCAACTTAGAAGACAATATTACTATTGAAAAAGAAACTCCTGCTATTGCATTAATCAATGGTAACAGTGGATTTGGACAAGCAGTATCCTATAAAGCAATGCAAATTGCTATTAAAAAAGCAAAAGAAGTAGGTATTGGTTGTGTTGGAGTTCACAATACAAATCACTTTGGAGTAACTGGATTTTACTCTGATTTAGCATTAAGAGAAAATGTTATTGGAATGGTTATTGCAAATACTGATCCGGCTATTGCACCATTAGGTGGAAAAGAAGCACTAATTGGTACAAATCCTATAGCAATCGGTATTCCTTCAGAAACATATATTACTGTAGATATGGCTACATCAGTTACTGCACGTGGAAAAATTATTGAATCAAGAAGAAAAGGATTAGATTTACCTGAAGGTTGGGCTTTAGATAAAGATGGAAATCCAACAACTGATCCTGAAGCTGCACTTGATGGAGGGTCAATTTTACCATTTGGTGGATTTAAAGGATATGCTCTTGCATTGATGGTTGAAATATTAACAGGACCATTAGTACAGGCAGGTTATGGTACAGGCGTTACAGGTACTGCTTCACCAACAAAAGATTGTACCAAAGGAGATTTATACATAGCAATAGATCCATCAAAATTTGGGGACTTCGGTGATTTTGTAGCAAATACTGAAGACTTTGTATCTCAAGTAAGAGCAACCGGTGAAACTGTTGCAATTCCAGGAGATTTAGAAGTAAAAAGAATTGCTGAAGCTGAAGAAAATGGAATTGAAATTGATGCTAAATTATACGAACAACTAAAAGGAATCTGTGATGATTTAGATATTGATATAGATTCTTATCTTGAAGATTAACTAAAATGTTTGAATATAGAGTAAAAGGAAGAAATCTGGCGAAAATAGTTTCCTATGGATATTTAATCATAGGGGCTCTGTTAATAATAGTGACTTTTGCACTTAACAATAATGAAGGAGCTCTTGCGTTAGCCCAAAGAGGAACTAGCATAATAGTGTTAATATTTGGGGACGTAATGTACTTTATTTTTGCCGGAACCATATATTTCCTATCAACCAAATATGAAAATGATAAAATGCTTTGGAAAATTTATATTGCCATTGCAATATTAAACTTCATCATTATCGGATTTAGTCCAATAATTTTAGCATTTTCAATATTGCTTGTCGTTGCAGGCAATGACATAAGAAAAGAATTGCAATAATTCTTTTTTACTTTTTTATAATTATTTTTTCACATATTTCGCATAAAAACCATCAGTATCAGCATAAATAGCTTTAAATCCATATTTTTCAGATTCTTTCATTGCATACTTAATATACTGTCTTCCCCAAGAAGTAATGGCTTTTGCACATTCAAATGAATACCACCTGAAACGCGGAAATCCATAAATACCATACATTGTATTTGCAAGTCTTTTAATAGCTTGTTGCTGTACATCCAATGCCTTTTTCTCAGTTGGATCATCACATGCCTTCATTTCTCGCTTTATCCTAAAGCGTTCCTGCAGTATCTTATCTATAACTGATGGAATAAAACCCTGTGGTGTTTTCATGAATTTCAAATCATGTTCTGGAGATACATTATATTCCCCAGAATCCTCAACATCATCTTCAACCAAAACATCCGGAGAAATGTTTTTAGAAATGATTATGCTTGGATACAGGCTCCTGAAATCAAATTGCACCAAGTTTTCATGCAACCCCTTGTCAGGTTCAAGAACAAAACCTCCTTCGTTATCTTCAGCATTTGCACGGTCGGTGAAATTTGAACCCTGCTTATTCGGCACAACCTCCTCATCAAAATATGCCTGTTTTACTAAAAACCATTCTGCTTGCTGGCCGGTTGCCATACGACTTACATCAAATAAAGGCTGGCCAATAATACGAGTCAATTCTAAGTTAAGAGGTAAAGTCTGCTCTGCAATTTTTAAAGTTGATACGACATCATCCAGAGAATAATCAAATAGATTATCCAATTCTTCACCACCATTATCCCAGAATTCCCATATCCTTTCTCCGGGAACATCAATTTTTTCTTCACCGAATAGTTCATAGTAGACTCTTTCCAAGGTATATCTCTCCAGAGTCATGTATCTCCTCATTACCAAGTATAAATCTACATGAATTAAACCTTTCATTGATGCTGCATTTGTAAATCCTCTTTTAATAAATCGTATATCAGAGCCATCCATTCCCAAATCCAAATCTACATCATTTATTTTTGCTCTGTCAATTAAATAGGGAAAATCAAAGTTATCTGAGTTATATCCGACAATAATATCCACATTGTTTTCTTTTATGATATCTGCAAATGTTTGTATCATTTCTTTTTCTGATGATACCTGACATACAAAATCATCCCTTTCAGGAGAGTTTTTCTTTGTTGAAATTACCTGGTTTATCCCAAAGTTACTTGCAACACCAATCATGATTATTTCATCTTCCTGAGAATCAGGCATTCCATGAGGATTTCTAACCTCCAAGTCAAAGCTAAGAATTCTAAAATCATTAAAATTTTCATCAACTCTTTGCAATGCTTTATCCAATTTTATTATTTCAACATCATGTTTTTCACTGTCAAGAGCAGAAAATGAATCTAACTTTTCACCGGACGCCTTTACTTTAGTCATAGGTATGACATCACGATCCATCAGATATCTCCTGTAAAATGGAATATCAAATTCCCTGATTTGCACTACACTATCCAAATCCCTTATTTCATCTCTGTGTTTGGATAGCTCCTGAGGATGAGTAAATGTTACCTTAATGAATGTTTTTTCTATTTGGAAATCTTTTTTATTTAATTTTTCTATCTTGACATTATCCAATAATTCATCCAAATCATCAATGCACTCATCAGGGTCATTACTATATACATACAAATAAGGTACAAATGAGTCATCTATTAAAATGACATTTTTATCACCATCTTTTGAAAATAAACGAATTACAGGCTTATCTTCATATGATATATAGTCAATATCTAAAATAACTACTTCCCTTTCCATTATTTAGACTCCTTCAATTCCTTTCTAAAACTATCCAAAACTGTAAATGTAATACCAAGTATTAGCGGCCCCACTATGAAACCCACTATCCCATAAACCAAAGGTCCGGATAAAAATCCTACCAGAAGAATCAACGGATGTATATCTGCATGATGTGAGGAAATCGCAGGTCTTATGTACATGTCCACCCAACTTAAGAAAAATCCAAACAGCAAAACAACAACTACTCTTGGATAATTGCCGTTCATAGCATCTATAATAGCTAAAGCCCAATAGATTGGCCATGGCCCAAATATAGGAATTAATTGTAAAATTCCCGTTATTACACCTAAAAATATCCCATAAGGATAACCCAATAGAGAATAACCTATGGCAGCAAAAATTCCAATAATTACTGATGTTAAAAAGTGACCATAAAAAATACTTTTTAGGACATTTTCTACAGATTTAACAGTTCTTTCGAAAAAATCAATTTGCTCATCAGGAACAAAAGACTTAATGAAATTAAAACATTTATCACCATCTTGAACAAAATAATAAACTGAACATATCAATATAAATAAATCTAGAGTAATGTTTGCAAAAGACCCTAATTTAGAAACCAGATAATTAAGCACATATTTTGCACCATCACCAATAGCCGGAACAATATTGTTTCCATCAAAAAATGGATTTTGTGGAATATACATTGATATCTGAGATATTGCATAGTTTATATCCAGATTTGGATTTGACATGAAAAAATCATTCAACATGCCAGATATCGCAAATGCAATATATGCCACAAGCAAAATCAATGGTACTAAAACTAAAAACATTGAAATAAATATGGAAATAGATTTGACTTTTAATTTAGATTGAATTTTTAAGGCTAATGGCCTTATACCATAAGCCAAAATCGCACCAAGAATAATCATGTTTAAAACTGGAAATATAAATATCAATGAAACTGCCAGCAAAAACAATACCAACATTATTGGAGGAGTAATATATTCTTTTAAATCTTTTTCCATAGTATCACAATTAATATTTTACACCTGATGCATCTCTTCTGTATTTTCCAAATTCGTCAATTAATTTTATTTGTTCACTGTCAAAAACAGGCCCTTCAACACATATTCTCCAACCAGTATTATCTACACAGCACTGACCACATACTCCAAGCGCACATTTCATATACCTTTCAAGAGAATAATCGGCAGGTATGTTTGCTTCTTCAAGGATATTGTATATTCCTATCATCATTATCTCAGGCCCGCAAACAAATGCATAATCATAGGATGTATCTTCAAGCAAACTTAATAGGCAGTTTGAGGCATAACCTTCAAAACCATATGACCCGTCATCAGTACATGGATGCAAGTTAACATCAAGACTTTCATAAGTATCCAAGAACAATAATTCATCTTTGGTTGTTGCGGCAAGCAAAACATCCACATCATTATCTTTAATTAATTCATAAGTTAAAGCAGTTACCGGAGCCATACCGACCCCACCACCAATGACTAATAATTTTTTATCTTTAAAGTCTGTTTTAAATCCATTACCATAACTGCCCCTAACTCCAATCATATCGCCAACTTCAAGCTCATGTAGTTTGGATGTAAACTCTCCAATATTTTTAACAGTAATTGAAAGTTCATTATCTCCAATATTGGATATGGACATTGGTTTTTCATCACTAACATTCCAAACCATTAAAAATTCGCCAGGATTCGCTTTAATGTCCGTGTCGAATTTGAAAGTTTTAATAGTTGGAGTTTCATCTATGATTTCCTTAATCTTTACCGCCTGTGGTGCTCTAATCATTTCAGTCACCTCCATGAGCAATACCAACCATTTCATCAATGGATGAATAACCTTTATCCTTCATGAATACTTCCAAGTCCGCATTGATTTTTGAGAAAACTTCAACGCCTTCATCCATTATAGCAGTACCAATTTGAACTGCCCTTGCGCCAGCAAAAATAAATTCAACAACATCCTCAAAATTATAAACTCCACCGACACCAATTATAGGCACGTCAACTGCCTCATAAACTGAATAAACATTACTTATTGCAATCGGCTTAATTGCTTTTCCGCTCATTCCACCAAATTTATTAAATAAAACCGGCCTTGCAAGATCTATGTTAATTTTCATTCCAGGACCTAAAGTATTGATTAAACTCAATGCATCAGCACCAGCATCTTCACAGGTCTTTGCAATTTCTGTAATATCAGTGACATTAGGAGTTAATTTAGCAATAATAGGAACTTCACTAGCATCCTTTGAAGCAGCCACAATTGTATGACTTAAATTACAATCTTGACCAATAGAAGCACCATAACCTTCCATAGCATGAGGACAAGAAATATTTAACTCAATCATATCAACCAAAGGATTGATCTGTTCTACTAAACTGCTGAATTCATCTGGAGTAGCACCATAAATGGATGCAATAACAACATTATCTTTCCTATTAATTTCTTTTAATTCTTCTTTAAAATTATCGACACCTGGATTTGATAAACCGATTGCATTAATGATACCACCATCAACACCAACTGTCGTAGGGTTTTTATACCCCGGATGTGGTTTTAAAGAGAATGATTTACTAACAACACCTGCAGCACCGGATTCCAAAATCCAATTCATGGAAGAAGCCGTACTTCCCATGATACCTGCAGCCAACATTAAAGGATTTCTAAAACGAATTCCACAAACATCAGTTTCTAACATGATTTTCCACCAAAATTTTTATTATAATTAAATCTTTATAAAACAAGTAATTTAAAATTAGTGGAAAAGAAAATATTAAAAAAAATATATGGGAAAATTACTTGTCATATTTTTCAAGCAATTGACGATAATTATCATTTTGGCGTTTTAAAGTGATTATTGTTGTTTTGTTAGATTTCATCATTTCATCTTTTTCTTTTAACAACAAATTAATGTTTTCATCTTGTTTTTCAATAATTTTGTCTTTTTGAGCAAGCAATCCTTCATAAGTTTTAGAAATTTTTCTAAGCTGGATTTCCAGGTTTTCAGTATTTTCCTTTACCTGTGTTTTATAATCATCAATTAATGACCTTAGATATTTTACCTGATCCTGCTTATCATCAATGATATCTTCTTTTTCTTTAATTTTTTTATCCAAATCATCAAGCTCTTTTATCTTAGCTTTTTCATTGTTGATTTCATTATCCAATTTATATTCAAGATTTTCCTTTTGATACTTCAGCTTAGTGGAATATAATTTCAATTTGTTAATTTCCTCTTTTTTGCTTTCAAGTTCCATGGTAAGCTCATCTATTTCTGCATCTTTTAATTCAATTGTTTCCTTTAAATCTCTAAAACTTTGTTTTGACATCAATAGAAATATTAAACTTTAAATAATTTAAAACTTTTCAAAGCCAATCTTTATTAGAAATAAAAAAATAACATAAAAACATGGAATGTTATGTAACTTACAGCATTAAAGGATTTTATGCATTTAATGAAAATAATGAATTGATTGGTGAAAAATTATTCAAAGAGGAAGAAATTCTTCAAAAGCTTATTGAAATTGACAATAAAGAAATTCCAACAGAAGAAAGTGAATTGATTAAAGAATTGTCCTCAAATTATGATACAATAATTATTGAATCAAATAAACGATCATCAGATTATTCCAATAGCAAGGTAAAAGTTAAAAATCCTAATCAGGGTGGAGATTATTTAAGAAGCGAATATAATTTGGATATTGATAATGACATCTATCAAAAATTAGCAATTTACAGAATGAAAAAAGCCCAGGCAGGAGAAGATAAACATTTAATTCAGGCAATCAATTCCATTGATGAAATTGATGAATCCATTTCTAAATTAATAGAAAGAATTCGTGAATGGTATGCACTATACTTCCCAGAGATGGATTTAATAAAAAATAATGAGACTTATATTAAATTAATTTATGAAAATAAAACAAAAGAAGAAATCATTAACGCTAAAAGTGATGCATTTCCTAGTGATATGCTAGATATTGAAGATGACATTAACCCCGAAGATTTGAACATAATGAATAACTATGCCAAATCAATTTATGAACTTCAACAAACAAGGAAAAATATTATAAATTATATCGATTCAAAAATGGATTCAATTGCACCAAATTTAAAGTTGCTTGTTGGTTCATCACTTGGAGCTAAATTGATATCCCATGCAGGAGGACTTAAAAGACTGGCTACCTATCCATCAAGTACTGTCCAAATCATGGGTGCTGAAAAAGCATTGTTTAGACATTTAAAAAGTGGAGATCGTCCCCCAAAATATGGTTTAATCTATCAACACCCACAGGTTCGGGGTGCAAAATGGTGGAATCGTGGAAAAATAGCCAGACTACTTGCAGGAAGGATATCACTTGCCGTTAGAAAAGATGTTTTTACACATGATTTTAATCCAGAAATATTTAATGAATTTAGTGATAGAGTTGAAGAAATAGAAAAAAATAATCCATTTCCAACTAAAACTACTAAAAAAAGAAAAGAAGAGAAACGAAAACCGAAAAATAAACGCAAAAAAGGTAAAAAAAGAAGGAGGCATTAGAAAATGGATGTTTTTTTAAAAGGTGATGAAGTAGCAACACGAAACCTGACACCAGGAATTAGTGTTTATGGAGAAGAGCTAATCACTGAAGATGTTGAATATAGATTATGGAATCCTCGAAGGTCAAAATTATCTGCTGCTATTTTAAATGGATTATCTTCCTTGAAAATTGAAAATGACTATAAAATATTATATCTTGGTGCATCAACCGGTACAACCGTTTCACATATTTCAGATATTGCATACAATGGGAAAATTTATGCAGTTGAATTTTCTCCAGTAACAGCCAAAAAGTTAACTAGACTGTCACGTCAAAGACCAAATATTTATCCCATACTCGCAGATGCGACAAAACCTAAAGAATATATGAACATTATTGAAAAAGTTGATTTTCTATATTGTGATGTTGCCCAACCCACACAGACAGAATTATTTATGAAAAATATGAATTTATTCTCAAAAGATGATGCATTAGGAATGATAACAATAAAAGCTAGAAGTATTGATGTTATACAGAAACCTAAAAAGATTTTTAAGCAAGAAGAAAAGAAATTGAAAGAAAAAGGTTTTAAAATTATTGAAAAAATAAAACTGGAACCTTACGAAAAAGACCATATAGCATTCCTAGTAGAGAAAAATTTTTAATAAAAAACAGTAAATCTAGACAACATATTTAGTGAAAAACTTCCTTAAAATTTTATTCAAAAATGTTAATAAATACCCAAAAAAGTATTACTTCAATAGCTTTATATACCATAAAATTAAATATAATATATGCTAATGCAAATAAAATAAAAGTTCACTAAATAATCCTTTAGGTAAATTCACTCTACTAATCACTTCATTTAAGTAAATCCTAAAGGATTGAACTTATTTTATCAATTAACCTTTTTTTATTGATTTTTGTTTTTAAGTTAAAATACTGTCTTTTTATCAAAAAAGTATTACTAAAAATTTATTTTTTTCCACATAAATAACATGATAAAAGCAATATTGACATTAACTTAACAGAGACATAATTTTAAAAAAATCACTAATTTTTAAATTAAGATTTAATGAAAAGAGAGCATAGAATACCATTAAGTTTTACCAAATCAAGAAAGGAAAAAAATCAAAGAACAAAAACAACTAATTTAAATGAATTCATACTTAATGAAAAATATGATTAATAAAAATAAATTAAAAATATTTATCGAAAAATCAATAATTTTAACTGTTGTTGGTAAAAAATAATAATAGCAATAAGCTCATCTACATGAAGTCCTATCAGAAATTATTTTCATTATGATTTTAGCAATTTCATCTTTGCTTGCAAGAGGAACAGACAAAACATCATCATCAATGATTAAAACCTCATTCATATCAGATCCAAAGTTACAGTCTTTGTGGGAAACATCATTTGCAATAACAATATCAGTTCCCGCATCATTAATCTGCTTTCTAGCACAATAAATTATCTCTTCACGAGTTATGTTAAATTCCGCTTTGAAACCAACCAGAAATATATCTGGATTAATCTTTTTAATATTACGAATAATTTTTATTGTGGGCTTTAAACTAATAGATAGAGAAGAATCAGAACTAATTTTTTTATTTTTTCGCCCTACAACTTCAAAATCTGAAATTGCTGCTGTTGAAATAAAAATATCAAAATCCTTTACCAAATCAAAAGTAACTTTAGCCATTTCTTTAGACGTTTCAACATGAATAACATTAAAAAGAGGAGAAATATCAACACTGACATGAGCTGCAATTAACGTGACATCTGCACCCAGAATATAGGCCTGTTTTGCAAGAGCCAAACCCATTTTACCTGAAGATCTATTGGTTATGCCCCTTACAGAGTCAAGTGGTTCAAAAGTTCCACCCAAACTTATTAAGACTTTCTTTCCACGAATAATAATCACTTCTTAGATATATTAATACATCTTAAAGATTCAAGCACAATATCTTCTGTTGAAGGGAATTTTGCTTTTCCTTCATCCATAACCGGAGGCATGAAATAAGCAGAACCTTCAGATTTAATTTTTTCAATATTATCTTCAATGGCTCTGAACATAGAATCATGCATTGAAGGAACAAATAAAATAGGAGTATCATGTCCATATGCAGTAATCAATAATGTGGAAATAGGATTATCAGCTATTTTATATGCAAATTTACTTATAGTATTTGCAGTAGCAGGGGCAACAAGAACCAAATCTTCCTGAGAATATTTGACATGTTCAATTTTTCCAGTCAGTTCAGTGACAACATCATTTCCCGTAGCAAATTCCATGGAATTTGGATGTAATATTTCACAAGCAGCCTCACTCATGAAACATTTTACTTCCTGACCTTGTCTTCTAAATTCTCTTGCCACCTTAACCGCCTGACTAGCGGCAACACTACCAGTAACACATAAAACAATCATGAAATACCTCAAAAATGAAAAATTAGTTGAATTGAATATGGCTCATAATATAATCTGCAGCCGCCAAGTTCGCTTCATACTTATCAACAGGAGCACTATACATTATGACATAAGCCTGATTACCTTTTTCAAACCATAAAGCCTTATGCTCTTTTACAAGACCATTACTGGAACTTGAAGTGTAAATATATTCTAATGCCTTATCATTATTTACAGCCACTTCACCTGAAGAAACCAGGGAAAAAGACTTATCTGCTTGAATGTTAGTATATGATTTATTAACAAATGAATTGAAGTCACCTGAAAATTCTTTTTTCTCAACATTAATATTGACCTGACCAACTTCAAGATTATCTACAGCACTTTTTTTAGAAATTGCAATAATAGAGTTATTAGAAGTCGCTTGAGACAATACCCAGTTTGAAGGGTAATTAACAGTAACTCCACCTTTTGACATGGTTTGCATAGTCACAGTTTCATTTGAAGCAGAACTAGAACTACTATGACTAACATCAACATTATTAAAAATAATGTATCCGAATACTGCAATAACAACTACAAGTATTACAACACCAATTATCGTAATTTTTTTCATAAATTCACCATAAATAAAATATTATGTAGGAGCTGCGCCCCCACCTTCGGAACTACTTCCACCTTGAGAACTACCTCCACCTTGAGAACTACTTCCACTATCAGAACTACTTCCACCATTATAAGATCCGGAACCAGAAGAACTGGAACTGGAACTAGAACTAGAACTAGACGAAGTATCCGTAGTAGTCTGTATTTGAGTGTTAGTAGCAGATGAAGAACTAGTATTAGATGCAGTATTATTGGATGCAGTGGCATTTACATTAATATCAGCTACATCAGGAAATGCTGTGTCAGTGACAATAGCTGAAGCATTGGTATCTGCAAAAGATGCAAAATCAAAAGAGAATACACCAAATCCAGCACCAACAGTAAAACCAAGAGCTAAAATTAAAATAGCTAAAAGTTTAAAAGTTCCGGAATCCATAGGAGCTTTTTCTTCTATTTGCTTATCTCCTTTCTTTGGATTAATAATATACTTTTGAACTAAATCCTCTTCTTCTTTTTTTTCATTTCTTGTAATTTTTTTATTTTTAGGAGAATCAGAAGGCTTACCTTGCATAGATCTAATTCTATTAGTGGCTTCTCTAGCATCTAAAGCATTTAACCGATCTTCATATTTAGAACGGAAATAAACATATTTTTCTCTAGATATTTTTCCATGAGCATAATCAGACTCTAAACTATCCATGATTTGCAAAAGTTTATCTCTATCATTAGACATGCCAACCCTCCTTAATTAATTTAATATTATTAATTATATTAAAACATTAATTTATAGTTTACCTAAATTCTGGATAAGAACCCAATACTTTAAAAAAATAAGTATCATCATCTATGTCCATGATAATTTTTTTAATAATATCATCCTTATAATGACCATAAAAATCTACAAAGAACAAATATTTACCCAAACCCTGCTTAGACGGTCTTGATTCAATTTTAGTTAAGTTAATATTATATTTTTCAAATATGCCCAGTATATTATACAAAGCACCAGGATGGTCTTCATAAATTGAAAAAATAATGGATGTTTTGTCATTACCTGTAGGAGCAGTCTCTTCTTTTGATAAAACTACAAAACGAGTGGCATTGTTATCGATATCCTGAATATTAGATTCAAGAATTTCCAAATCATAGAGTTCTGCACTTTTAACATGCCCTATTGCTGCTTTAGATTTATCTCCCACAATACTTTTTGCGGCACTGGCTGTACTGACCGTGTAATGAGGTTGAAGGCTATGTTTACTAATAAAACTTTGACATTGAGAAATAGCTTGTTGATGAGAATAAACATCTTCAATATCTTCAATTTTACTTCCAGGATTTACAATTAAATTCTGATTAATGGAAATAACAATCTCACCAATGATATTCAAGTCAAACTCATGGGCAAGAGAATCCAAGGTTATTCCAACAGGACCTTCAATAGAATTTTCAATAGGAACTATTCCTTTTGCACATTGACCTGATTCCACACTTTCCATAACTGCAGGAATAGTGCAAAATGGAACTAAATCATGTCCCAAAATTGATGCTGCTTCATGAGAAAATGTTCCTTTGGGACCTAAAAAAGAAACTATTTCTTTCATAACATCACCTATAAAAAAAGTTTAAAAAGTATAGCTAAAACTAGCTACACTATGCTTCTAATTTTGAAATTAGTCTTAAAATATCGGTTTGAGTTATTATACCAATAACTTTATCATCTTCGACAACAGGTAAACCATTGTATCCTGTTTCAATCATGATTTTTGAAACCTCAGTAATAGGAACATCTTTTGTTACTACACGAGGATTTCTAGACATGATATCTTCAACCAATACTTCTTTAATTTGAGATTTTTGATATTTTTCTGGAACTTTTTTTCTAAAGTCAATGAAAGCTCTCATTAAATCTTTAGATGTTATCATTCCAACCAAATCTTCATCATCTATAACTGGAAGTCTGCCCACTTTTGCATCAATGATAACTCTTCTAGCATGAACAAGTCTTTCAGACGGTGAAACTGAAGTAACGTCTTTAGACATGATATCTTTAGTACATACATTATCATATTCGCCATCAATAGCTAATGTAACAAAATCCGCTTTTGAAACAATACCTACCATTTTATCATCATCTATAACAGGCACAGATCCAATTCCATTTTCAAGCATGATATCAGCAACTTCAGCCAAACGCATGGATTGAGGAACTGAAATAATATCTTTAACCATTACAGATGAAACATGGAGCCTTGAAGCTGGCATACTTTCATATTTTGAAGAACCGAGCTTTTTAGCAATGTCTCTTTCTGAAACAATACCTACTAATTCTTTATTGTTAAGAACTGGTAGACGTGAGATTTTATTTTTTCTAAGTAACTTTAATGCATCACTAAGACTTTGGTCTTTATCAATGGTTATTAAAGTTGTAGACATTAAATTTTTAATTTGCATTGGTCTACCTCCCAATATATGTTTATAATTTTTTAACAGCTCTTAAAATATCTCTTTCAGTTATAATACCTATTACAACATCATCTTTAACTACTGGCACACCACCAATATTACTAATTTTAAATAATTCACAGATTTCACCAATAGTGTCTTCTGCTTCAACAATGATTGCATCCTTAACCATAATGTCGGAAACTTTAGTTTTTTCTAAAACTTCACTGGCAGCATTTGAATTTAAATTATCAAAGAATTCTTTTGCATTGAAGAAACGGATAAGGTCAGTTGAAGTTACGATTCCTAATAATTTTTTAGCTGCTTTGGAAATGTCTGCTTCCCCACCAACAATAGGAATTCTTCTTAATCCATTTCTAACCATAATTTTACATGCACTTTCAATAGGTGTGCCTGGAGTAGTGGTGAAAACTTTTGTACTCATATAATCTTGTGCAGTTCTATCATCTATTTCACCTGCGAGGGATAGTGCAATGTCTCTTTCAGTTACAATACCCACAAGATTTTCATCACCATCAACAATAGGAAGAGCACCTATTTGATTTGCAAGCATTACATCAACAACATCATAAATGGATGATTTTTCAGATAAACATATGACATCACGAGACATGATTTCACGTACAGGTTCATTGATAGCTGCTAAAAAGTTGTCAGAATATTTTTTCTCAATAATGTTAAATTTATTTCCTCCACCAAAGAAATCTAAAATATCCATTACAGTTACAATACCTAAAACTTTACCAGAACCAGGATCGGTGACTGGCAATCTTCTGAATTGGTGTTCCATCATTACTTTTGCAGTATCTTTAATACTTTTACTTGGAGGAATTGATATAACATCTTTAGATGCTATTTTCATTATATTTTCATTCATATATTCACCTCTAATATTATAATTATCGCCTGTATAAAATCATTTTACTCGATATTCAAAATCTTATGAATTTGAGGAATGGTGGAAACTTCAAAATATTTACCAACGACTTCAGAAAATTCAAATAAACAATTAGAAAGATTATTCCATTCGTTTAAAGGACTGGAAGGTTGGATAATAAATTGAACATTATTCTTATCAATAATTTCATTATCAATTTTTTCAATAACCTCTTCAAATGATTTTATTTTTAAGCATGGCAAAATAACTACTTTACAATATACATTTATAGATTTTTCTATTAATAAATTTAGTGATTTAATTTCATTTAAAAAAATATCTTCTTTAAAATCACCATCAAATTGTTCTTTTAGTTTAATATCTAACGAAACAATATCTAAATTATCAATCAAACCAATATTTGCCGGCAATGTACCGTTAGTCTCAAGCATTATATCGAGGTCCGTAAGTTTTGAAACTTCATTTATAAATTCCGGATATAATGATGGCTCACCACCGGTAAAAGATATAGTATGACAGTCAGGAGTTAAAATACTTTCGATTTTTGAGACGACTTCCTCAGGAGTCATAAGTGTTCCTTCCTTTTTAGAAATACTATTTTTTGTATCACAATAAGCACAATTTAAATTACAACCTGCGAAACGTACAAAAATTTGTCTTTGACCTATTAAAATACCCTCCCCCTGAAAAGAAGAAAATATCTCAATAATTGGAGCTTTCATAGTTATTCCACAAATTCTTTTTTATACTGTGCACCCTGTCCGATTCCTTCATTGACACAAACTGAAATATAATCCAGATTATCATAAGTTTCAGCCAATTTTCGTGAAAGTGTTTCTGCAAAGAATTTTGAAAGTTCTTCTGCGGATGTATAAGGAAGCGGCAGCAATACACAATCAACTGATGGAAGAGAATATCCTTTGCCGTCAATTTTAAATGATATTGTTTTTTGCTTTTTCAACTCAAAAATTGAATCAGTCTCTATGTCAAAATCTTTAAAGTCTATTAATTTATTATATACCGGAATTAAAACCCTGTGATCAAGTTCATCACAAATAGCTTTTGTATATTTTTTCACATCTTTAAAATCTACAACAAATTCAAATTTACCTGCCCTTTCACCTTCAATTTCAATATCAACAAAATATGAATGACCATGTATAAATCCACAGGATTCATGGCCCGGAATTACATGGGCAGATGAAAATCTTAAATTAGATTGAATACCATTTACTAAAATCTTCATAATAACACCTTAGTTTTACTAATATCCTTTTCAATTGTTTCTATTTCATCAATAAATCTATTAACAACATCAAATATTAAATCCTTCAAATTATTTTCATTAAAGACATTTCCATCATCAATATCATATAATCCGATGGTATCAACATCCCCTGGAGTTCCTTTATCTTCCAGATTAAGTGCAAAATGAATCTTTGCAGAACTTAAGGAAACACTTGCTATTGATATGCTTAGTTTTCTTCCATCTACAAAAATGTCATCGCCTTCACGAGTGGTTTTGACTCCTTTTTCTGTTAATATTTCTCTAAAAATCATTACAAGAAGTCTTTGACGAAGATAAGCGATTCTCATATTTGTTGGCTGTTGGTCAAAGAATTCACAAATGAAATTAACCATATTATTTGATTTGATTTCCAAACCCACATCAGCAAAATCCTTTAAGTTGTCCGGAGTGATATTGACCGGTCCAATCCATGTAACGATTGATGAACCGTATATTCCAAATTCCTGAAATGCCCATGAGGGATTGATTTGACTGCCATCATATTCAAAAATGTCTTCAACATGCTTATGAGTTATATTCATTTTAAAACCTATGTATAATTTATAAATTTAGTTAGTTACTTTCCAATAATAATATTTAGTTAAAGTTATATTTATTTATGGTTTAGTTAAATCCATTATTTTAATTAAAATAACAATTAAAAATCATGAAATTTAATGAAAAAAATACTATTTGGATAATGCTATTGTATTTTAATTGAATGAGAGTATTTTATGAAATAATATTAATTTACTTGTATATACTCAAAGATTTAAAATATTAAAAAAATAAAAAGATAATTAAGGAGTTATGTTTATGCAAGTTAGAACAAGAGATTTTATTTACACAACTGATGGAATGTATTTTGCATCAACCAATTATATCCATCCGGAAGATAGATACATCTCATTTTTAAGATATATCCCTGATGAAAATGGTGACCGTGAAAAAGACGGAATAAAATATAGAAAAGTAGGCTCAGAAGAAGCCTATTCATATTTACGTGAAAATTATCCGGATTACCTATATTTCTGTGACGTTACCAATGTAGAAATGATGGGTGTACCTCTCGATAAAGTTGAAAGAGTGATAAAACCTGAAAATAGGTTACTGGGTCTTAAAAAAACATTTGAATCTGGTGGAGAAGTCAAAAATCCCGAAATCATATCAAAATTAATGGACGTATGTGACTTTTTCCACTACATTGCAGGAATAGATTATGAAGACATGGGAATATCTGGATCAATATTACCTGGACTTCAAAAGGATGACGTATCCGACCTGGATTATGTAATTTATGGCCTTGATAACCACAGAAAAGCCATCGAAGCATTCAAAAAACACAGAAATGAAGAAGTATATATTGAAGAAGTGGACAAACACATCACATTAAACGGAATAACCGATGACTATTGGGATTTCGTATACAACAAAAGAATGAGCGATTCAAGTTTAACTCCAGAAGAATTCAAATGGTATGAAAACAGAAAGGCTAATCGCGGAACAATAGATGGTACCTTATTCGACATCCTAGCTACAAAAGGATACGAGGAAATTGAAGGAACTTGGGGAGATACTGTGTACGAACCTCAAGGAATAGCTAAAATAGAATGTGATATCGTTAGTGCACTTGGAGCATTTGACAATCCCTCATTATACACCATCGAAAATGTTGAAATCCTTGAAGGAGTTGAAAAGGATTTGAAAGAAGTTGTTTCATTTACTCACACATATGCAGGCGAAGTAGTTGACGGAGAACACGTTATTGCAAAAGGAAAAGTTGAAAAAGTAATAACTGAAGGAAAAGAAGATTATTTCAGACTTGTTGTTGGAACTACCCGCGAGGCTATAGACGAGTACCTCAAGTTAAAAATTCCACCAGCATGAAATAATTGCCTTAGGAAATAAAAATTAAACTATAATAATTTTATTTAACCAACATCACCATATTTTCTTATTTTATAAAAATTAAAAGAATTTAAAACCTCTATTTATTTATAATAGGATAAACAATCTATAATTACAAAATTCAAGAGGTTAAAAAATGATAAGCATATCTTCAATAAGATCACACATGTACTGTCCCATGAAACTGTATTTACAAACACATGTAGACACAGAAGAAAACAACAATATACAGTTAAACATTGAATTGAAAAAAATAAAAATTGATACACAGGATTTAGTGCAAAAAAATATGAGAAAACTGAAAAAAGAAATGAGTATTGCAGAAATTGAAGACACATTATCCGAAAACGTAGCCAACTATCTAGAAAGCACATTCATATCCATTCAAAATATGAATTTAGGGCTCACAACAGACCAGATTCTAGAAATAAACAATGAAACATATTTCAGCATTAAAAATTATGCTCTTAAAGCAAAACAATCAATGGAACTATTAGGAAAAAATGGATATGGAATTGTAGATATGTTTTTTCCCAATTGTATGTATTCATACCATTTGAAAGACACGAGATTAGAGGTTTCTGGATTATGTGACAAAATAGAAATTATCGATGGAAAGTATTATCCTATTTCAATTAAGCATTCAACACCGCCGATAAAAGGCGTCTGGGACCAGGATGCAATTGACTTGGCTGCAACAGCAATACTGATAGAAGAAGAATTTGAAACTGAGGTTTTTGTAGGATTTATAGATTATACAAAAATAAATGAAAGAAGACCAGTTGTGATGGACGTAAACCTGAGAAAAGCATTATTTGATATAATTAACGAAGTAAAAGAAATAGAATATGACAAAAAAGTGCCAACAGTGAAAATAAATGATAGAAAATGTGGAAATTGTGAATATAAAAATATATGTATAAAAGAATAGGGATTTTCCCTAATTCTTTTTAATCATAGAATTTTCCTAGGAAATCTTTCATTCTTTGATTATCTGAAGAAAATACATCTTCAGGAGTTCCTTCTTCAATTATAACTCCATCATCCATAAAAATTATTTTATCAGCAACATTACGTGCAAAAGTCATCTCGTGAGTAACGATAACCATAGTCATGTGTTCAGCCGCCAAATCCCTTATTACAACAAGAATCTCAGAAGTCAATTCAGGATCCAATGCGGAAGTAGGTTCATCGAAAAATAAAATATCCGGATTCATTGCAAGAGCACGAGCAATAGAAACCCTTTGTTGCTGTCCACCAGACAATTCATGAGGATAAGCATCTTCCTTATCTTCCAAGCCCATTTTTTTGAGCAATTCACGAGCGGATTTTAAAACCTCGGCCTTATCTCTTTTTTGAACTTTTAAGGGAGCATTAGTAATGTTTTTTAAAACAGAATGATGTGGGAATAAATTAAAATCTTGAAATACCAGCCCGAAAGCTCCGTCAAAATTAATGTCACCACTGTCTTCATGGTCTAATTTAGTTATGCAACGAAGTAATGTGGATTTACCTGAACCTGAAGGTCCGATAATACATAATACTTCACCCTTTTCAACATTAAGGGAAATATCTTTAAGCACAACATTATCATCGAAACTTTTTTTAAGATTTTTAACTTCTAATAAACTCATAATAATCCCCTTAATTTAAATAATTATAACGATTTTCAAGACGTCCCATTACAAATGCCACAAGTACATTGAATACATAATAGAATATACCTGCAACCAATAATGCTGCAATTGATGCATCAGCCGCTGCAATTTGTTTTGCAACAGTGAACATTTCCGGTACTGCAATTACAAATGATAATGATGTATCTTTTACAAGAGTAATTACTTCATTTGTTACTGAAGGAAGAATAATCCTAAACACTTGAGGCAGTATGATTGTGAAAAACGTTTGAAATTTACTATAACCTAACACTTGTGCAGCTTCATATTGGCCTTTAGGAATAGCTTCAATTCCTCCACGATAAATTTCAGCGAAATATGCAGCATAATTTAAGGAAAATGCAATAATTACTGCAATAAAACGATAATCGGGTGAAAGAGTTGCACCAAATATATAGTAAGGACCAAAGAATACAACAATTAACTGCAACATCAATGGAGTACCCCTCATGATAGAAATATAAACTTTCATTAGCCATCTAAGAGGTGCAAAACCACCCATTCTTCCAAATGCAATTAATAATCCTAATGGAAGTGAAAATAATAAAGTAAGTAGGAAAATTAAAATAGATGTAACCATACCATCCAATAATAATCCTACCATTGATTCTAACATCATATGCTATTATACCTCAAATCAAAATCTATTTTTTAATAAGAGAACCTGGAACACCATAAGATGAATAGTTTTCTGCAATTTTAGAAACAGTACCGTCAGCGTACATTTCATCTAAAGTTTTTTGTACTTGATCTTTTAATGCAGTGTTACCTAATTTAAATCCAATACCATACTGTTCAGATGAAATACTATCATTCAATATTTTTAATCCAGTATTGTTTCCGTTAGTAACTTGATATTGTGCTACACCAATATCCAATGCAACAGCATCACAAGCACCAGATTTTAAATCCATAATACCTGTATTATAATCTGCGACTTCAACTAATTTAGCAAAACTATCTCCAAGAGTTTTATTATCTCCTTTAAGAGCTGCCAATGCAGATGAATCTTTTTGTGTTTCTACAGTTTTACCTTTCAAATCAGCAAGAGAATTAATGCCAGAATCCTCTTTTACAACAACTACTTGTTTGTTGTCAATGTAAGCTTGAGACCAAGTATAATCTTTTTCCCTACCATTTATAGTAAATCCATTCCAAATACAATCAATAGTTCCAGAATTTAATTCAGCATCTTTTGCATCCCAGTCAATCGGTTGTTTTACCAAAGTCCAATTGTTTCTGTTACAGACTTCTTGTGCTAAATCTAAATCAAAACCTTGATATCCCCCTTTACCATCTGAGAAACCATATGGTGGAAACTCAGAATCAAAACCAACGATAAATGTATTATTATCATTGGTTACTCTAGTGGAATTATTATTTCCGCCATTTAAAAAGTCAAATATGCCTGCACTTGCAGAGCCCATGACCAAAAAGGCAATAAAAACTAAAGCCAAAATAAAACCTATTTTTTTATTCATTAAAAACACCAATTTATCATTATTAGAATAGAAATATCTTCTAGTCTATACAAATATTATATATTTTAATATATTTAATAGTATAAGATTGAACCTCTCCAGCTTAAAGAATCCGGAGAATTCATGCACAAAAATGTTAAATTAATACCAATGAATAAAAAATTATTAAAAAATAGATTAAAACTTAATATTTTCACCCAAACGTGAAATATCAAATACAGCAGTGTCTGCGATTGACATGACCGCCATAACACCTGCCTGAATAGGATCCGTCACAATCAAATCAGCATATTGTGTAACACTGCCCGGCATATTTAAACATATTACAGTCAAATTATTTTCTTTTTTAACCTGCTTAACAGATTCGGTGATTTCACCACCCATCAAAGAACCAGCAAGAACCAGTGCACTGACACGAGGCAAACGAGAAATAGCTTCAACAGCTTCGGCAATATTTTTTTCTCCAACCAAAGGAATGGTATCTATACTGATACGTTCACCACGTATATTATGCCGGTCTGCTTCCGATATAGCACCCATAGCCACTTGAGATACCTGGGCTCCCCCACCAACTATAATAATACGTTTTCCATAAATATCCAATTGAGAACCATGCAATTCAACAGATTGAACTTCAGAAATCTTTTCCAAATCCTCAATTAAACTGTCAATGTCGCCAACATGTTCAAGTTCCAAATTAATGGAACCCATGTTATTTTTTTCTATATAAAGATGAGTATAACGGATATTAACACCATAACTACTAATTACAGCAGTAATATCGTCCAAAACACCTTTTTTCTCATAAGTTATAATATTTATACTATAATCATTCATTTTGTGGCCTGATTTTGTCTAATTCAGCATGAGATTTTTTCCATAACCGTAAAAAGTTATCTTCACGACTAACTGGAATCACATCCAAACCCAAATCACGATGTTCACTAATCCATTCTTCATGAAATACCGGAATTTCAACTTTTATTGGTTCAGAGGTTTTATTTACTACTATAAGATTCCTATAAGGAAAATCCCACTCAACAATATAGCCTCCAAGACTTACCATATGATACGGCCTCATAACAAATTTCAAAATAATCACCTCTATAATAATCCAAGCACAATAGACAATATTCCAAGTAATGTAGCACCAAGTATTGTAGGTAAAAGCTGCCTATTTGTAAACACTGGAGTGAATGCGGAAAATATTCCCATCATCAATACAAATACCAAAACAACAATTATATTTAGAATTATTGTTGGAGAGAATATTGTTGCCGGAACACCAATGAATAATACAGAAAACAATATACCTAAAGTAAACATCAAAAATCCTCTTGTAATAAAGACAACAGAACGATATCTTGATGCATATTCCATATATGGTCCTTCAATAACATCACATTTTGCCTTAATTATTGAAAATGGATATTCATTCAAAACAATCATATATCCTATGAAAAATACAATAGCTGCAATTCCACCAGATACTGTGAATAAGAATGGTCCGTGAGCTTGCTGGTATGCTACGATATCATAAAGAAAAATACTTCTTGCAGCAGTTACCGGAGCAAATAAAGCCAGATATAATGGAAATGAACCATATGTAATCATTCTTAATGATCTTTTAGCACTTATATCCTCAATGAATGAGAGCGTAGTATTCGGATGAACTGCACCTTTTACCCTATCCGGGAAAGGCATTCTAACTGACATTATTGATTTGGATAAAGAACCCATCAACACATAACAAATTTCTTCAACCTTTAAAAGACCGACAATTGCAACCAGACTTGCAAGAGCAGGAATTGCAAATGCATAAGGAGTAAGAGCAATTAACATACATAAAACAACAATGAAACATATGATAGGCAATGCCTTATATAATCCAGGTACGGGTGAAGAAGGCTTTATATTTTCTTTAAACAAGAATTTAATTGGAGCCATTATCCCTGGACTGGTAACTGGAGGCCCTATCCTTTGTTGAATTCTAGCATGAACGTATTTTCTTTCAATTCCAGGCAATAATGTTGATATTATAAAACAAACGACAACAGTAATGATTACTGCTAGAATTGAATTTGTTAAAGTAGTTTCAAACATGATTCTATCTCCTTATAATTTCTATTGCCCTATCAGTACAGGTAAAACAAGGGTCACATTGTACAATACATAACTGTGCATCTGTGACATGGTCTCCAATACAGGCATATTGCATTGCTCCAATATTAGCCATTGATGGAGTTCTAATGATAGAGTGTCTTATTCTTCCACTTTCAAGTGCATATGAATGATAAAGAGTTCCTCTTGGAACTTCAATATAACTTTCAATAATGTCCGTGTCAAACATTTCCCAATCCCTGTTGACCACTTTTCCATCAGGAATATTTGCAATGGCTTGACGAATAATTTTAATGGATTCAAATGATTCTAATGCTCTCATCAATAAGTTTGATTTCACATCACCGTCAGGTTGAGTGACAACATTAAAATCAAAGTCATCATATTCAAACATTGTTGTTCTTAAATCTCTTGCAACACCTGTTGCCCTTAAGGAAGGTCCAGTAACAGCCAATCTAATAGCTTGCTTTGCAGGAAGAACACCTACACCTGTGACTCTTGAAATTAGAATAGAATCCGCCATGAATCTTTGAGCAAAATCTGTTAAACCTTCTTCCAATTTATCCAAATCATCTTTAAGTCTTTGTAATTTGGCTTCATCCAAATCACATCTTGGCCTTACACCACCAATAACAGAACAACCGTATTGAACTCTATTTCCCCCAATCATTGCAAGGAGTTCCATTACAATTTCCCTTAAGTAGAATACTCTCATGGAAAATGTTTCATGAGCTACTGTTTCACAACCGTGAGCCAAATAAAGGAAATGTGAATGCAATCTTTCAAGCTCCCCCATTATAATACGAATATAACGAGCTCTTTCAGGAATTTCAATATCAAGACCGATTTCTGCGGTTCTGCATGAATTCCATATATGTGAGTTTGAACATATTCCGCAAATTTTTTCAGTCAAAGCGTTGGCCTTCTCCACAGGCAAACCTTCCATAATTCTTTCAATACCTCTATGGTTAACACCAATTGTTATTTCAGCCTCTTGAACTATTTCATCTTCAACAAAAAGCCTTACTCTATAAGGTTCCAATGCAGCAGGGTGAACTGTACCCATTGGAATTTCTGTTTCAATAATATTGCTTCTCGGTACTTTTTCCTCCATTTAATCACCTAATCCGCATCTAATAATGTTGGTAATAATGATACTACCCCAGCCAAAACATCTTGAGGCCTTACTGCACATCCAGGAACTTTTGCAGCAACAGGTATGATGTTTTCAACCGGCCCTTCAATTTCTTCAGACGGAATATCACCATGAATATTTTTATATACCCCACCCATCAAAGCACAACTTCCAGCAGCTACAACCAATTTAGGATCAGGAATAGCTTCATAAATTGCTTCAAGAGGTTTTCTATTCAGGCTTGTAACAGGTCCTGTTACCACCAATACATCTGCCTCACGAGGATTCCATGTTAAGAAAACCTTATACTGTTCAGCATCAAATCTTGGAGATAATATTGAGTTTACAATTTCAATATCGCAACCGTTACAACCGCCAGTATAAACCAGCATTACGTGAATTGCTCTTGCTCTTGAAAAAGATTTAATACTCATTTATTCACCGTCCTCTCTATTTTTTAATATAGTTTTGTCTGAAAGATAAGTTGAAATAACTTTAAGTTTATCTTCTGAAATTTTAACTGGCTGTTTGATTAATTCATCAACATTAACTTCCTGATCTCCAACACAACTTGGATGAATTGTTCCTTTTTGTCCATAAAGTGAAAATACTGGACAAAAATCATGACAGTAATAACAAACAATACATTTTTCAAGATTAATTTCAGGTACTTGATCTTTAATCCAATCATCAGTTATTTTAACAGGAGATGTTAGATTTTTCATTTCAATAGCATTAGTCGGACAAACATTAGCACAACCAGCACATCCTATGCATGCAGATTCATCAACCCGATCATCCACTTCGACTGACAGAGTGGAGATTTGCTTTCTTAAATCCATATCGGTTACCCTATCAGCAGCAAAAAAGATTCTTTTAAAGTTAGTAAACGCTCCTTCCAAAGCTACTCTTAGCATACTTTTCATTTAAATACCCTCTATTGAATCTTTAAAATTTCTCTCGAAGATAAATGCATTAGCAGGACAACTGTTTTTACATGCTCCACAATATTCACATTTTTCTTCATTAACTATAAATTCACCATTAATCTCATCAATTGCATCATATGGACAAACCTTATGGCATAAACCACAATGCATACACAGTTTTTGGTCAATCAAATTGAATCCATCTGAAATTACCGATTTATACATTGTTGTTTTCGGAATTGCATCGACAGGACAGTGCACAGCACAGTTTTCACACAAGATACATTTTTCCAAGTTTACTGAAATTGTGCCCCTGTTCAAGGTTATTGCATCTTCCTGACATACTTCACAGCAGATTCCACAAGAAATACAGTCATCTGAAACACTTCCATCCCACTTAGCCACCATATATTGTCTTGCACCAATCAAATCACAAACTTGAACACATTTTCCACAGCTCACACAGAACCCAGAAATTGTTGGAAGCTCCTTGTCTTCAAATTCATCATAGACAAACATCTCTTCATCTTCATGCAATGTTTTGATTGGACAGTGACTAATGGCTATTTCATGAGTTGAATCAATATCCTTAGTCGGGTCATACCTTAAGCAGTTAAGTTCTTTTTTAAGTGAACCGTTCTCACATAAATCTGCACACAATCCACAATTAATACATGAAATAATGTAACCATTTGCCTTTTGATTAATCTTATTTACAATTAGCTTAAAGTTATCCATGGATATTGCATTGTTTGGACAAGCCTTCATACAATTTAAACAAAGAGTACATGATGCATTATTGATAATTTGGAATTTATTCATTGATCCGTTAGGACAGACATCATAACAAATTCTACATTCACTACAAATTCCTTCAGCCCTATCCTGAACTACTTTAATTGCACTTGTTGGACAATACTCAGAACATCTTCCACAAAATATACATTTATCAAAGTCAGTCCCCATGTATCCCCTTGATACTTCTTTAACATCATTGGATTTGAAAGGAAGATTATCATAATTTGGAATCAATACATTCATTGATTTGATAAATGTGATTTGTTTATCTCGGGTAAATTCAGCACCATCAACTCTTGAAGGACAGACCTCAGTACAAACTCCACAACGTGAGCATAATCCATAAACAATACCATCTTCTATATGAATATTGTTTGTAGGGCAGTTATACATACATATTCCACAGCCATTACATTTGGCCCTGTCTATAACATATCCTCCATAACTGTTAATGAAAATAGCATCATTTGGACAATTTTCATAACAAATTCCACAAGTAAGGCAGCTGAAAGCTTTACCGTTAATTAAACGAATCGCTTTAGTAGGACATTGTTTAATACATTCTCCTTTTCCATCACATGTATTAGTTGATAAAAACATTTAAACCCTCCTTAGCTACTCCTTGCGATTATAAATTTAGACAACAAAATACCTATCAAAGCTGAGGCAAAGCCGGTTGATAATGGGAAATAATCATAAAATGGAAATTCCCCCAATTGCCATGCCATGATTAATGCAGCTATTATGATAACCACATAAGAGGACGTCTTAAAAGCAGTGTCACTAATGTTACCTGTTTTAATTTGAGATCCTATTATCAAGCCCAAAATGAAACCGCAAACGATTGATCCTATAGCAATCATTTTTCCACATCCTCTTCAGTTAATTTTTTAAATCCGGCAAATGCAATAACTATTGCACTTAAACCCACAAATACTTTTAAACCTACAAAAATATTTAGGTAAGGAATAATACCTGCATTTGTATTGTCCGGATAATGGAAAATAGCTTGAATTGATGCAGGAATAATATTTAAAATATCTGCTCCTACATTATACAGGAAAAATCCTCCTGCAAATAAACCAACCAAACCTAAAATAATAAAGCCTAATGCTCCAATAGATTCAAATACTTCAATATAAGTATGTGAAAATTCTAAAGGAGAGTTACCTAACCCATAAGTAACAATAGACAATATAACTCCTGCTGCAATCATAGCTCCACCTTGGAAACCTCCACCAGGAGTTATATGACCTCCCAGAATTGTCATTATACCTAAACAAATCAAAATAATTGAAATTGGTAAAGATACTAATTTAAGAATTTGACTCATAGTTTGCCCCCTAATTTTTCTTTACCAATGATAAGTAAGACTACCAGTCCTGCAGTCAGCAATATAATTGATTCTCCTAATGTATCATAACCTCTGAAATCAAAAATTACTGCAGTTACCATGTTTGGTGCAATTTGAGTTCCTAAAGAATTATAAATATTACTTACACCAGGAGTAATCATAGTACTTATATGAAATACTGCATCAAATAAAGTAACAGCCAAAATTGCAGTTATGACAGCAGCAAATAAATTTCTAATATTATTAGACAAGAGTACCACCCCAATATAAGAATATTACAATCATTCCTAAGACAATGATTGCATAGAATAACATTTTCTCCAAAGAATCCTCTTGCTCAATTTTAAATTTAGGAATAAGAGGAATGGAAAAAATCAACACAATAGCTAGAATTAAAGTCACTAATCCTGCAAGTAACACGTTAATGTGCCTAAGCAATAATGAAGCAATTACAATTGAAACAATTAAAAATATTTCAGCAGTTAAACTTCCTGAAACATCCGCATTTGTTACAGGACCTGGTGAAAACAACTCTTTAAATTTTTTAACTACATTAAAGATTTGATCATAAAGCTTCATAGCAACATACCTCCAACATAATTAGAAATACCGTTTGTTACAATATCAGGGAAAATACCTAATGCAATAATTACTATTAATAAAATTGCCATTGCAAATACCATAGCTCTTGGAACATCATTGTCAACAACTTCTAAATCATGTGGTTTTGGACTTAAAAACATAGAGTAGAATGTTTTTACAAATACTACAAAGGTTGCTATACTAACCATTATAGTTAAAATGGACAATTCGGGATACCCACAATTTAAAGAAGCCTGAACAAGCATTAATTTAGATTGGAAACCACTTAATGGAGGTACTCCAGCCATAGCCAAACCTCCAATTAGCAGCATAATTCCAACTTTAGGATGGTATGCTAAAAGACCACCCAGTTTACGTGTGTCTACTTCATTGGTAGCATGCACAATAGCTCCAAATCCTATGAATAACAATGCAGTAATAACAATTTCATTTAAAGCTTGGAACAAACCAGCAGTTATTGCAAATTGAGTTCCAAGACCAATACCCAATCCTATGAAACCTAACTCTCCAACAGCTAAAAATCCAATCATACGTCTAAAGTCCGTTTGAGTTAAAGCCATAGATACACCTAAAATCATGGCGATTACTGAAAATAATACAATAAGGACTTCAAATATAGGCAACTGAGAATATATCCTAAACATCAATATTACAATAGAAATCATTGAAATTACTGTGAATGACTGGAGAAGTGCTGCTCCATGAGGTTCAGCTTTACTATAAATTCCAGATTTAATCGTATGGAACGGAGGCAATCCTGATGCATATAACCATCCGAAGAATATTAAAGCCAGTGAAGTTAAAAATACCGGAGAAGTCACATCCAATAGACCACTACGAATGATGGAAACGATATCTGTAACATTAACGGTACCTGTCATAGCTAATAGGAAGCCTATTCCTAAAAGCATCATAGGACTACCAATAGAACCTAAAATCATATATTTTAAAGCCATTTCAGTACTGTAGTCTATTGATGAGGCTGCTACAATACCTACCTGTGCAAGTGCCAATATTTCAAAGAACACAAACATATGGAAAATATCATCAGTCAATATTAAAGCAGTTACAGAAGCAGTACCCATAAATAACAAGAATAAATAGGAACCTGAAACTTTTTTATACTTGGTCAAGTAAATAAAGATGACCAGGAATGTTAAAATTCCAATCATTGCTATGAATATCTGTTGCATGAATGTAAATGAATAGGTAATTGCCGGATGATAAACAATATTTGTGACATTATCCACCATAGGCTGATAACCGCCAAAGAAATGCAATCCGTAATTTGATGCAATTGGAATAATCGGCAAAATGATTGCAACAACAAAAGCCAATACTTTAATTACTTTATTGAATTTTGAAAAAGCACTTAAAAGCAAAGCAGCCATCATAGGAACAATAACCATTAATGGAATTAATTCATTCATTGTATTCCTCCTGTTTTGATGTGTCAGCCAACATTACCTTAGTACTTAATGTTCCATACTTTTTATAAAGAACCATCACTAAAGCAAGCATTACTGCTAAAGTGGAAGCCCCAATTACAATACTTGTAAGTACTAAACCATAAGGAAGCGGATATGAAGCATTTGATGCGAACCAAGTTGGATCCATATTCGGCATCAAGATTGGGACAATACCTCCAGCCTTATAACCAATTCCAACAATGAATAAATTGGCTCCCTCTTCTATAAAGCTGATACCTATGATTTTTTTAATAATGTTATCTACAAAGATTGCAGCATAAAGACCTATTACAACTAAAGCAATAGATGTGAATAATATAGCAAGTTGAGTTTCAGCCATCATGCATCACCCCATTGTGTTTTTTTAACTGCCAACGCAATAAATACCGGTACAATAGCTGCACCAACAATAGCCTGAGTCAATGCAACATCAGGAGCAAGTAAAATTTGGAATAGCACTGCAAGAGCTCCTCCAGAAAATCCGGTCAATATTGCTGCTTTCAATAAATCCTTTTGAATGAGAGCAAGAATAGCACTTACAATAGTTATTATCATTAATATAAACTCTATCATCTTACTCCTCCTCAATAATTTCTAAAGTTGAAATTGTAAATCGATCATCAGTCTTAAGTTTTTCAGAATCCTTTTGTTCCAATTCCTGAACTTTAGACTTGTTTACAATGAATGGATTTGAATTATCCTCATCCTCTTCAACTACATTCAATTCAACATTATTCTCAACATCTTCACTTTTAAAGAATGCATTAGCTATTGCATGTGCTGTAAATGGTGCTAGAATAAAGTAAATTCCTGCAAGCAAATATTGGCCTAAACCAATCATTGCAATAACGCAAGCAATATCAAAAATACCTACAATATGAATTCTACCATATACAACATTTTTCATGTCTTTAGAAAGACTTATGAAACCAACAGCAGATACGATTACTAAAAATGCTGCAATTAATAGGAGAGCAGATTGTATATACTCCACAATCATCATTTATCGCCTCCCAAAACAACAGAAAAAGCAACAGTACCTACAAATCCAAAGAATATTAAAGCTAATGATATATCCCTATAAAAAGTGAGATTATACATTTCTCCAAAAACAAGTAATGCTACTGAAAACGCTACCACTACAACAGAACTTCCAAGCAATCCCATAGAGGTAGTTTTATAAGCACTTGCCCTTAGAGCTACAATCATCATAATGATGAGTGCTATAATCAAAATATATTTTGAAATAATCAATATGTCCATTAGTATCCCACTCGATTAATTAAATAAAAAGAAATGTTATTTAATACATAAATCTACTCTAACATTTTCTTAATATACTTTTCAAAAGGAATTATATCCTCTTTACTTCTTGGAGAAATAGCAGCTACTTTAATAATTTGATTTTCAGAATCTAAATCTACAGATAAAGTTCCTGGAGTTAAAGAAATACTATTTGCCAAAATTGTTTGTGAAACAGGTCTTTCTAAAACAGTTTCAACATCTATAACTACAGGATTAATATCTCTTCTCATTATTTTATTAAAAACAACATCAACGGTTGATTTAATAATTTCATAAATAAGGTCTAAGAAATAAATAATTCCATAACCAATTCTAGTCAAAAACATTAAACAAGCTCCATTTCATTTGAATTTAAAGTCAAAATCTTGACTATATAAACATACATTATTATTTATCATGATTATTTATTATAAATGTATGCTTTTGTTGAAAAAAATTTATAACAATGCCAATAAAAAATTAAAAAAATAATAAGAATTATCCAAATTTGATAAAGTATATGTTTAAAACAGATTAAATAATAAAATACCCTATAAAAAGAGAATAAGAAAAAAATAAAGAAAAAAACAATAAAAAAATTTATGATAATTAAATTATAATAAAAATAGAAATAAATAATTTTAAACAAGAATAAAGAAATTATAAAAAAAATATATAAGCAATTAAAGATATAAGAAATAATAATTAACTAAATGAGGTGATTACATGGCAAATCCAATACTCGCTGCAATTTTATCTTTTATTCTTCCAGGAATAGGTCAAATCTATGCTGGAGATACTCAAAAAGGTATTATATTTATTGTAGTTGCAATAGTTCTTGGACTTATTATAAGACTTATATTAAGACAATGGTTTGGTAAAATTATAGATTTAGCATACCACATTTACGCAGCTTATGATGCATACCAAATGGCCAAATACTAAATCTTTTCTTTTTTCTTTTTTATCTTTATAATGCAAGAATACCATGACCTCTTTAGGTCGGTGCGACGAGCAATTGCCTTTTAATTTGTTATACAATCTTGGATTGTATGTTAGTGTAGTCATTATGACTGATAATCCTGTTGTGCGGGTTATTCTCGCTCGAAACTGCATTATTGGTGACAATAATGTGGGTTGCATGAGAGTTTAAAGTCTAATCAATAACCATGCTCCGGGTTATTGAGGGCAAGAGAAAGATTAGTATCGGTTAACGTTATGTGAACTTTCGTTTGAAGTCTCGTTAAGAGGAACAATGTTTTATAAAAGGAGTTTAAATGATTCCATTGTGTTAACAAGCCAATTATAAGTCATACGCTTTTCGACCTTGGCGTATATAGGATACAACCTTTTAGTGCTTGTTCGGGGCATAGAAAGAACCTAACCTAATCGTGTCTAACAAAAGGTAAACTCGGTAAGTCTCATAAAGTCTAAAAAAAAAATTTTTTTAGTAGGGTGACCGTGAGGAAACTTGAATTCTTTATGAGATAAAGGATGTTAAGGAAGCAAAAGCCATTAATACTCGAAAGACAGCAGGAAACTGACAAATTTTAATAACTGTGAATGGATAGGCTGACTTTAACAGGTGAACAACATGTATATAAAACGAATATTTTTTGGTTTTATCCAAAGATTGGAGGTATAAATGATGAGTAATACACAAAATAATACGTTTGTGTCCACTACTTCAAACATTACTAACTGGTCTTCCATTAATTGGAAGAAAGCAGAAAAGTATGTAGATAAAATTCAAAAGCGGATATATCGTGCTGAAAGTGAAGGTGATTATCGAAAAGTAAGAGATTTACAACGTTTATTAGGACGTAGTGCCTATGTACAACTATTAGCAATTAGAAGAGTTACTCAAACTAATAAAGGTAAGAGAACTGCAGGTATTGACGGATTTAGAGCATTATCTGATAAACAGAGAATGGATTTATTTTATAAAATTCGTAACCGAAATATTAACTTACATAAGCCTAAACCGGCTTTACGTAAGTATATTGAGAAAAAGAATGGTAAAATGCGTCCGTTAAGTATCCCAGTTATTATGGATAGAATTTATCAAGAAATTCTTCGTATGGTATTGGAACCACAATGGGAGTTCCGCTTTGAACCGACAAGTTATGGTTTCCGCCCTAAAAGAAGTATCCATGATGCTGCAGAAAGAATATTTAATTATATTCATCCAGGCAATTGGGTTTACGTTTATGAGGGAGATTTCAAGTCGTGCTTTGATAATCTTGACCATGATTTTATTTTGGAACAAATCAAAGGATTTCCATATATTAAATTGATTGAAAGATTTCTTAAAGCAGGATATGTTGATAATAGTATGTTTTATCATACTGATAAAGGTACTCCTCAGGGAGGTTTATTGTCCCCCCTGTTGGCTAACATAGCCTTAAATGGGATGGAGGACTGTTTAAACATTTCCTACAAAGAAGTTACATACAATAGGAATGGTAAACCCTATACTACTTATAAAACTCATGGTAAATATCGTATGACTCGATATGCCGATGATTTTGTAATATTTGCAAAAACAGAGGAAGATATACTTGAAATTCCTAATATTCTTGAACCTTATTTAGTTAAAAGGGGCTTGACCCTTGCTGAAGACAAGACCAAAATTTCTCATCTACGTGATGGTTTTGATTTTTTAGGACTGAATTTCAGAGTACACTATAATAAAAAAGGACATAAAACTTTAATTAAACCTTCTAAAGATAGTATTAAGAAAGCCAGAAATAAAATATCGGACATTTACGAAATGATGAAAGGAAGCAATGTGGACAGTCTAATTGAGGTTGTTAATCCTGTTATCCGAGGAATTGCAAACTTTTGGAAACCCTACGTTTCCAAGGAAATATTTAGTCAAATGGATCATTACATTTGGATTAAAAACAATAAATTCCTCAAATGGCTCCATCCTAAGAAAAGTAAGAAATGGATTAAATCAAAATATTATCCTCCTTACGACGATGGAAGACACAAAGATAATTGGACGTTAACCGGCCCAAAGAACGGACAACATATTGTTAAAATGGCATGGTATCCCATCAAAAGACATACCATGATTAAATTTAACTATAGTCCATACGACGCTAGTAAATCAGATTATTTTGCGAATAGATAATTGTATAATCTTACAATTTCAGATAAAGGTTTGCTTGAGCCCATTGTGATGAAAGTCACACGATGGGTTCTGAGGAGAGAAGGAGGAGGCGACTCCTCTGACTTATCCTACGGGATGAATTGCACTGTTGTGTGTACTATCTTTTTTTAATAACTTTTATCATTTTTATTTCTTTATTTTGTGTTTTTATGGATGTTATTTTTTTTCAGTATACATTTTTTTTATGTTGATTGTAATATTGTTTTGAGTGTGAAAAATTGTTCTGAGTACGTTATTTGATTACTTACCAAATGCTCTTACTCTTTTTTTATATATAACTAATTTACAAAGGATATATTATGCAATATTAATTGTGGGTTTAAAAAAAAGAGTCAAAAAGATAAAAAAATTTTCTTTTAGTTTCTTTTTTTTGATTATGAATAATCAATAATGTAAAACTGTGAATAGGAGGTGGATTTTTTTATGGGTGATTTTATTCGAGGATTGGTTGTTAAACTTCATGTAACTCCCGAACAAGAAGTAGAATTTAAAAAGAACTATGGTTGTACTCGTAAAATCTATAATGAACTTTTAAACAAATACAAAGCCGAACATGGTGAGGATTCAACTGAAATTCCAACTCAAAAAGAATTAAATCAATTCTTAAAAGAAACTAAAAAAGAATTACCCTACCTGAAGGAAACAGAGTCCACCAGTCTTCAGCAGGCACGTGATGATTTGCATAAAAGTTTTAAAAATTGTCATAAAAGCAAAAGGCATAATCCTCCAGTTTATCATTCTAAAAAGAAAACACGACCTAGCTTCAGACAAACCGTCAGAAAAGATAAAAGACCGGTAGAAAACAACACATTAACATTAAGAAAACATGGGAAAGTAACATTCAGCACAAGCATAGAATATCTGGATTTACTAAACCACCCAGACACTAAATTCAACAGCATAACAGTATACTTTGATGGATTAAATCACTATGCATCATTCAACATAGAAACTAATCCGCCAGAACATCTAGAATTAACTGAAAAATATATTGGGTGTGATATTAATTCTAATAAAAATGGATGGTTAGTCACAAGCGAAATGCAGAAGGAATTTTTTGATGTTGATCATGAAAACCAAATGATCAAACACATCAACAAATTAATGTCACAATGCAGAAACATGAGCAGGCGATGGAAAAAACTACAAAAAAGACTACAAAAATGGTACAACAAAAGAACAAACCAATTAAATGACTACATTGAAAAATTAACTTACAATCTAGTCAAAAAATATGATATAATAGTCTTTGAAGAAAACTACTCTACTATCAAGATTTTAATTGGAGGGGAGGAAAACATGATATTTCCTCTATCGCGATTCATAAAAAGATTAAAAGACAAATTCCAACTCTACAAACCCGAAGCAGACGGCGTACAATTCGTAAAACCACACAACACAAGCAGAACATGCCGCCACTGCGGACACATAAACAAAGAGTTAAAAGTCAAAAAACGCAACTGGAAATGTCCAAAATGCGGAAAAATACTTGATAGGGACACAAACGCAGCAATTAATATTCTAAACCGCTGGTTCAACGGGAATAGCCTGAAAAAACATTAAAATTAACCCATCAAATGAAAAAAAAATTCAGGAATCCCCACCCTCTTTAAGGGTGGGGTGGTTCAATAACAATCGAATACAAAAAACCTAAACAAATAATCATCATTATAAAAATAATAAAATATTAAATACTTTAAAATACATATTTAGTCATACCTAAATAATGGTGTTTTGATGGATTTAATTGAAAAAATAGAACCAATAATTTTAATATTTGCAATAATAATTGGATTAATTTCCAGCAATATCCAGATTTTATCAAACAATACTGGAAATTTAATTAATTTATTCTTATGCATAATGTTGTATGGTTTATTTTTAGAAGTTCCTCTCAAAAATTTAAAAAAAAGCTTTACAAATATTAAATTTACATCAACGACTCTTATAATTAATTTTATATGGACACCATTATTTGGGTATTTTCTTGGAAACCTATTTTTAAATGGAAATATTGATATTTTCATCGGATTTTTTATGTTAATATTAACTCCATGTACAGATTGGTATTTAGTATTCACAAAAATGGCAAAAGGAGATTTAAATTTAAGTCTTTCACTGCTTCCAATCAATCTAATATTGCAGATTATCCTTCTGCCAGTCTATCTGATAATATTCTTTTCAAGCAACAACTCAATGAGTTATATTGATCTTGGATATTCAATATTGATAGTAATTGTAATACCATTTATCCTGGCCCAATTAACCAAAGTAATATTAAATGATGATATAACTGAAAAAGCATCAGACTTTTTTTCAAATTATCAAATCGTATTCCTTGCACTGGCCGTTTTTGCAATATTCAACAGTACAGGAGAATTATTATTCAAGAATTTGAATTCAGTGTTAACAATATTCATTCCATTAATAATCTTTTTTATAACAAATACAATTATAGATTTATTGCTGTGTGAAAAAATTAATTTCACATATGAAGAATATGCGAGCCTGACCATGACAACACTAGCACGCAATTCACCATTGGCGCTGGCCATTGCAATTAACTCATTTCCCGGACGTGAATTAATAGCGATTGCACTTGTAATAGGCCCATTGATTGAACTGCCTGTTTTATATATTGTTTCAAGATTCGTATTATACATCAAAAAATCAGGACTGTTCTTTACATGCAAAATTAATTTGTAGTCAGATTAAGACCAATAACGCCAGCCACAATTAATGCAATGAAAAATATCCTCAAAGCATCTGCTGACTCACCTAAAAACATCATTCCAAATACAATTACACCAACTGCACCAATGGCCGTCCAACAGGCATAAGCTGTCCCCATAGGAATTGATTTAAAAGAAATAGATAACAATACTAAACTTAAAATCATGAATATTACAAAAAGTGCTGTGTAAAAAATATTAGAGAAATTATTTGAGAATTTGAGAGCCAAAACCCATGCCATTTCAAAAAGGCCTGCAAATACCAGTATTATCCATGAATTCATGAATATGATATTTAGATTTTAATAGTTAATAAAATTTTCAAATAATTTGAATAGAAGTGGAATGCGGACAATTAAAGCTAAAATCACCAAAACACATATTGCACCAATTGCGAAGTTTTTATAATACTTTTTAGACGATACCGGAGCAAATAGCTTAACACCTGCTGGTGTTGTTGCATCCAAGACTACATGAGAGAACAATCCCAAAAATAAAGCTAAAACTATCTGAATATAAGTTATTTCAAAAGATTGTAAAACAACCACTGAAATAAAAAATAATGGAAGAAAAATTGGTAGTAACCTTTTGTTAAGGAATAGAAAACTTAATAGAGCTATTAAAATTGCAATTAAGTAGTTATTTGGAAGGATAGTTACATTAATTATTAATTCCCAAGCCCATATTAATATTAATGAAACAGCAGAAGCCAAAATTATAGTTCCAGGGATAGAATGTGTAAAACTTCTGTGTTCAGAAAAATAAAAGGTTACACCCAAAAATACAATAATTAAACCAATGAAATAAGGTAATTTTAGGATATATAATGATATAAAAATCAATAAACCTAAAATAATAATCTTATAAACATTTTCCTTTTTAAATTTATGGTCAAAATCCGGAATATTAGCACCAATAACGGCTAAAGCAATTATCAGAGGATTAAAAGAAAACATCAATGCCAATATCAATGCAAATAAAGAATGACCTTTATAGGAAGACATGTTTAATCCCACCTTATTTAATGAAAATCCCAATGGATTTCATATCATATTTAACTTAATTTAAATATAAGTAACTTATCCAAGAGCATTTGACAAGTAATAATTGAAATTACCCATATAAAAAGTATAATATAATGTAAATCAATAATATAACATATTGGATTATAGGTTTGGCAAAATGTTTGAAAAACAAAAAACTAAATTGAACAATTATAATAAAATTGTGATAATATTCACAGTATTATTAATTACAAATATTATTTTTTACATTTCATTATTGATTGTATTCTATAAGGACATAATTAATGGAATTACAAATTTCGGATTAATCAATAATATTTTCTTAATAGTATCTGCAATCATAATCTTAGGATTTATCTCGACGAGACTGCCCCAATTTAGAAAAAGAAATAAAGGTTCAATATATGAAATTGGATATTTAATTCTTTTTGGTATGGTAAGCATAGTTGTGTCTTATTTTAATAAAAGTACAGAATTTGATTATATTGTAATGCCACTTTTAGATATGTTTAAAGTTTTGTCAGTCATGTTAATATTAACTTTAATTGCAACAAAAACAAAAGCATTTAAAGGAGTTATTTCTGGAAAAATAAGTAAAAAAACAATTATTTATTGTTTTATAATATTTAGTATTTTAGGCATTCTTTCATCTATTTACTATGTTAATGTAGATGGAACCCCTTCTGATGTGAGAAATTTAATAATTATGATTAGTGGGTTGTTTGGTGGACCGTATGTTGGAATTCCTTCAGGCATAATAGCAGGATTATTTAAATATTCACAAGGTGGAGCCACTGCACTTCCATGTGCTGTTGCAACAGTCATTTGCGGAATTATCGGAAGTTTAATTCATGTTTGGAACAATGGGAAATTCCCTAAAACAAGGCATTCTGCAATATTAATGTTCTTATTCATAGGGTTTGATATGTTATTAATTGTCGTGTTAACACCACCATACATCTCAATAGCATATATCAGAAATATTTATATTCTCACAGTATTCGGATCAGTTATTGGAATGGTTTTGTTTTCAATGATTTTAAACGAAACAAAAACAAAAAACACTACAATTAACTATGAAGATTTGAAACTTAAAGAAATGGAAAACACCTTAGACGAATATGATGAAAGAATTGAAAATTTAGAAGAAGAAATTCGGGAATTAAAAAATCAAAATCCAAAATAAGCCAAAAAGCTTTTCATTTGCTTTAATGATCTTTCAAAACTTCCTTTTCCAATTGAAGCAAATGGAGATAAAACTTCACAAGTAATAGCTGGGATTCCCCTTAAATTACAAGTATCCTCAACAGCACCCTTATATTGTGAGCCTGCAATATCATATTTAATTACTTCACTTCCAACATCATGAGAAATATGTTCTGCAATCAAAACACTTTCAAAAGAAGGATTTCTAGATGAGAATACTGATTCAAATCCAGGATTACTATTATATGCAGTTGAGTGAAAATCACCGACACAATCTATTTTTAACTCACAAATAGCTCGCAAAATCTGATTGCTTAAAGAATTAGCCATGTGTGCTGCCCTGTTTAAATCGATTGAATTGAATGATCTCTCATTATTCATGGTAGAATTTGGAGAAGCAAATGGAATAACATAAACAGTATTGTTTAAATCCGTTTTAATCAGTTCATTTAATAATGTTAAATTAGCCAATTGTGGAGACAATTCATTTCCATGAATTCCTGATAAAACAAGAATTTTTTTACCGGAATTTCCAATTTTAAAAATAGGAGTTCCATAAACGCAAGATGACAAAACAAACTTGGAAAATTTGGTTAATTCTATTTTTTCAAAAATCTGTCTGTTTTTAGAGATATAACCTCTTGAAAGAAAAGAGACATAAGTCATTTCTACATTTTCAAAATCATCCACATAATCGAAATCCATATTTATTAATTAAATCAAAGTCTTATTTATTATTTTTACTTGTTGTGATGAAATGAAAAAATACATTAAAAAATTAATAAAGCTAATCAACTATGAAAGGGAAGCTGAAATAGAACTGATGGTATCTGAAATAGAGAATATGTCTGGTCAAAAAAGAGAAGAACTCGGAAGAGCCATCAACAAAGTCAAAGGAAAATACCTTGGAAAGGAATTGGGATTAAATATTGTGCAGTTCGGAAGGTCTGAAATTATCGATACTGAAATTAGTGTTGGAGATATGGTTTTAGTGAGCACTGGAAATCCTTTGCGAAGCGATTTGACAGGTACAGTTACCGAGAAAGGTGGGCGATTCATTAAAGTTGCATTTGATAGCAGAGTTCCAAAATGGGCTCTTAAAAAGAAAGTCAGGTTAGATTTATATGCAAATGACATTACATTCAGAAGAATGGAAGACAATTTAAAGCATCTGACATTGAAAGGAAAAAATGCTCTCGAATATTCCCTAAATAAAAGAGATCCCCAACCCAACAGAGACAATATCTATATCGACTACATTGACGAGTCATTAAATGAATCACAGAAATTGGCTGTTAAAAATAGCCTTACAAGTCAAAATTTCTTTTTAATACATGGTCCTTTCGGAACAGGAAAAACCAGAACACTGGTTGAATTGATATCACAGGAAGTAAGACAGAACAGAAAAGTTTTGGCCACAGCAGAAAGCAATGCCGCAGTTGATAATATTGTTGAAAGACTGGTTCTGAATAAAAAACTAAAAATAACAAGATTAGGACATCCACAGCGAGTATCTAAAGATAATATTACATATACATTAGCATACAAAGTCGAAAAACACTCACTTAACGATAAAATCAGGAGAATTCATAAAAAGATTGACAAATTGATTGAAAAAAGAAGCAACTTTACAAAGCCTACACCACAGTACAGAAGAGGATTTTCAGACCATGACATCCTGTATTATGCATCCAAGGGAAAAGGGGGTCGCGGAATAAGCGCTGAAAAAATGAAATCAATGGCTGATTGGCTTGATTACAATTTAGAAATAGATGAATTGCATGATGAAATTAAAAGAGTGGAAAACAAAATGATTAAAGACATTGTTGAAACAAGCGATGTAATTCTATCCACCAATTCTTCTGCAGCGCTTGACAGCATTGCAAGTACAAAATTCGATGTTGTCATTGTTGATGAAGCATCACAGGCCACAATTCCAAGCGTTCTGATTCCAATTGCAAAGGCAAGAAAGTTCATATTGGCAGGTGACCACAAGCAACTTCCGCCAACAATTATCAGCGACAGGGCATATGATTTACAGGACACACTGTTTGAATCTCTGATTGAAAAATACCCCCACAAATCACAATTATTGAATGTACAATACCGTATGAATAAAGTTCTTATGGAATTTCCAAACTCTGAATTTTATGACAATAACTTGAAAAGTGATACAAGTGTTAATAATATCACTTTAAAGGATATTTCTGATGTTGAAGATGATGATGCCCTGATGTTTATCGATACATGCAATATAGAAAAAAATCATGAAAAACACCTGAAAGATTCAAAATCAATTGTAAACCATATAGAAGCAAGAATCGCAATAAAAGTGGCGACGGATTATATAAAAGCCGGTATCAGTGAAAAAGACATTGGAATAATAAGTCCCTATGCTGATCAGGTGAAATTAATCTCTGAAAAAACCAACATTGAAGTGAAAACTGTTGACGGTTTTCAGGGCCGTGAAAAAGAAATCATAATTATTTCAACAGTTAGAAGCAATGAACACGGACAAATTGGATTTTTAAAAGATTTGAGAAGACTTAATGTTGCAATTACTCGTGCAAAAAGAAAATTAATCATAATTGGAAACAGCAATACTTTAAAATCCAATGCAACTTATGACAGATTAATAAATTTTGTTGATGATAAAAATTTGAAAGTAGTTATTTAGGCATACCTAAACTTTAAATATGATAAAGCAAATATAATTATATACAGAGACTGAAAGGTGAACCAAAAAATACCTTCAAACTCTGCTCTTAATTGGGAGCGTAATTTTTCAAAGCCCATATAACTTTTCAACCTCAATTATATCCCAATTAAGAGTATTCTTCTGTCAAAATCTTTTTTTAAAAAATACATTAATGATTATATACTATTAAAAACAAAAAATAATTGTTATTCATTTTTATAATAAATTATATATGGTGATTATATGGACAAAGTAGTCTTAGCATTCAGTGGTGGACTAGATACCTCTGTATGTGTTAAATTATTAGAAGAAAAATATGATGTGGAAGTAGTAACAGCCTGTGTAGATGTAGGACAGGGTGAAGAAGAAATTAAAAAAGCAGAATCCATGGCTGCTAAAGTAGGTACTGGAAACCATTACACAATTGATGCAAGAGAAGAATTTGCAAACGAATATGTTGCAAGAGGAATAAAAGCAAATGCTGAATATGAAGGATACCCATTAAGTACAGCACTTGCAAGACCTTTAATCGCTCAAAAAATTATAGAAGTTGCTGAAAAAGAAGGAGCAACAGCAATCGCACATGGTTGTACCGGAAAAGGAAACGACCAATTCAGATTTGAAGCTGTAATTCTTGCAATGTCTGATTTAGATGTTATTGCACCAATCAGAGAATTAAACCTAACAAGAACTGAAGAGCAAGCTTACGCTGAAGAAAAAGGTATCAAATTAAATTATGATAAAATTTACAGTATTGATGAAAACATTTGGGGAAGATCCATCGAAGGAGGAAACTTAGAAGACCCTGCAAACGAACCCCCTGAAGACATTTACGAATGGACCAAATCATGGAAAGATGCTAATGATGAACCTCAAAAAGTTACTATTGAATTTGAAGAAGGTGTTCCTGTAGCTATTGACGGTGAAATGATGCCTTTAATTGAATTGATTGAAAAAGCAAATAAAATTGCAGGGGACAATGGTATTGGAAGAGTAGACACCATTGAAAACAGAATGATTGGTCTTAAAAGTAGGGAAAATTACGAAGTTCCTGGAGCTAAATTATTAATTGCAGCCCACCAAGCATTGGAAGAACTCGTATTGACTACAGATGAATTAAGATTTGCAGAATACATGTCAACTCTTTATGCTGATTTAGTATACAGAGCATTATGGCAAGAACCTTTAAGAGAAGACTTAGACCAAGCAATTGACAACATGCAACAAAGAGTTAGTGGTGAAGTCACAATGAAACTCTTTAAAGGATCAATTCAACCATTAGTTAGAAAATCACCTTTCAGCTTACACAGCATCGAACAAATTACGTTTGAAGACAAAGATACCGATCAAAGAGAAGTTGAAGGTATGATTAAATACCACGGTTTGCAGGCTGCAAACTATCAAAAATTAAACAGATAGCTTTAAAGCTATCATTTTACTTATTTTTTAATGCTTCAATGAAATATTCATTGAAAAAACTTTTATTATAGTCAAACAGAAATTTAAAGTTTGAATCAATGATATACATGTCACAGTAATCATCTTTATCACGAATACCTCTACCATAAGCTTGCATTAATGCCATCACAGCCTGATAGAAATACCATGAAGAATCCAAAGACTTACGATATTTTACTTGCTCATTTAGTTGAGGATAAGGAATTTTAAATATTATCTGGAATCTGCATAAATCATCTTTCAGGTCAACACCATCTTTAATTGATGCGCCAATCAGTATTGCATCATCTTCAGTTTCATTGAATTCTCGCAATACCTCATTTCTAGTTTCTCCACCAACAAATAACAAATCATATTCCTTTAAATTATCCATAATCCAGAAAGCCTGTTCATTGCTCGAAGTATGAATAACCCCTTTCTGATTGGGATATCTGTTAATTATTTCTTTAATTTTTAAGATAGCCCTTTTATTTCTCCAATTTGGAACACCATTTCTGTAACCACTCATATTTCCAACAAATTCCTTAAAAATAGGTCTATTAGACACTTTAAATGGACTTTTTTCATAAATATAATAAGTATTGTCCGGATTGATATTATTCCATTGACAAAATTTTTCCATATCTCCCAATGTGCCTGTCAGAAATATCCTTGTATTTCCAAAGTCCAATAAATTTTGTGTAGCATCAGAAACAGAATAGGGCTTGAATTCAGCAGAAATATCCATTTTATTTTCCTTAATCTGTTTGAAATCAGGCAAATCTATAATCAAATCGCCACCTTCAAGACCCAGCCTAATGGAATTGAATTCTTTTAAGTCACTTTCCAAAATTTGTTTTTCGACATAGTCAACTTCAGAGTATTTGGATACATTGTTTTCAAATTCGTCTAACGTAACCTGAACATCCTTGCCAGTCCCTTCTATTTTTTCAATGTTTTCTCCGCATTTTTTCATTAGCTCACTGCACAGGTCAATCCAATATTGGGATTTATTTTTAATGTAGGAATAAGACTTTTCCTTTTTCATCAATGCCTCAAAAATATCAATACCGAATTTAGTTGAAATATATTCACGATTTAGTACATGTGAAGACAGCATCAGCATTTTACGCTCCAGATTATGTGCTTCATCCAAAATCAATAGCTGTCTTGAATCAAGAAGTTGATTGTCAACTCCCACACGATACATAAAATCATAATTTGTAATAACATTTTCAGCCTGTTTGGCCTTCCTAAATGCTATTTGATAATCGCAGTCCTTACATTTTGCCAGATTATATTCTGATTTAAGACAAAAATCACAGTTTCCCTTATAATTGCATTTATAATTTCCTTTCCCTTTAATTTCAACCAACATGTCCCCAAAATCGTGCAGATACTGTTCCTGAAGTTGTTTAGTCATGGTCAAAATATAAGAGTCTTCATACATATTGGCAAGAGTCGTTGCAATGGCTGATTTACCAATGCCTGTCCCTGCTTCCAGAATAATATTCTTATAGCCTTCACCAATAGCATGGTTAATTTTATTAATCAGTTTTATTTGGGTGTTTCTAGGATGGTGTCCGGTTAATGACCAATGAATCATCCAATCTAAGTTAGAATAATTGTTATTTTCATTCAATTTAATCCCACTCACAAGATATTCACAATAATGTTTATTAAAAATCATATTTAAAAATAATGTTATGTCAAAAATTAACGAATTGCAAGAGATAATTGATTCATCAGAAAATATTGTATTTTTTGGAGGAGCCGGAGTATCTACCGAAAGCGGGATTCCAGATTTCAGAAGTGCAGACGGAATATATTCCAAAACACCAGAAGAGCTGGTTTCGCATACATATTATCTTGAACACACAGAAGAATTCTTTAAGTTTTACAAGGAAAATCTTATTTTTGAAGATGCAAAGCCTAATCCGGCACATTATAAATTAGCGGAACTTGAAAATGAAGACAAAGTTAAAGCAATCATAACACAAAACATTGACGGACTTCATCAAAAAGCAGGTTCCAAAAATGTTTTAGAGCTTCATGGAAGCGTTTACAGAAATTATTGTCAGGTATGCAATAAGAGTTATGATTTGGACTACATTTTAAAATCAGATGGCGTTCCAAGATGTGAATGCGGAGGAATCATCAAACCAGATGTAGTGCTTTATGAAGAACCTTTGAATAATTCTATTTTGAGTTTTGCTGTTGATTACATATCCAACGCAGATACATTGATAATTGGAGGAACTTCACTTGTAGTCTATCCCGCAGCAGGTTTGATAAATTATTTCAACGGGAAAAATTTAGTATTAATTAACAAAAGTGAAACTCCATATGACAATTTAGCCACATTAGTAATTAATGATGCAATAGGCGAAACACTATCAAAAATCAGATAAGTCAAAACCAACAGCTTCCGGAATTAAATCAATTCCATCCAATCGATTATCGCACTTATAAACCAGAATTTCTACGCCATTTTCATATGCTTCATTCAGGGTTTTTGAAAATAATGGATCATTATCCCAGTTTGGCCTAAATGATTCTGCGAGAGGATGCTGAATCAGGAAAAAAACTGCTGTTCTAAAACCTTCTTTTTTAAGTTTTATCAATTCATTTAAATGTTTAGTTCCCCTTTCAGTTGGTGCATCGGGAAATCTTGCTTCAACACCAACGACCAATGTAACCCCCTTGACTTCAACAAAACATTTTTCACCATTTTTATTTGACAAGTATATATCTATTCTTGAATTATCAATCGTCTTTTCCCTTTGGTGAAAATCATAGCCGGAAAGTTCATTTATTTTATCATTTATGATTGCATCATATACAATTTCATTAGCTTGCTGAGAGTAAATTGACACCAAGTGGCCACGGTTTTCAACAAAAAGCAATGTGAATTTAGTCTTCCTCTTAGGATTATCAGAGGGTTTCAACCAAACAATCGCATCTTCAACAAGCAATTCCTTACAGCGTCCAGTGTTTGGCACATGAGCTATTTGAATTTCATTATTGACTTCCACTTCTGCAATAAATCGATTTGGTCTTTTTTTAAAAATTCCCTTAACATAATCCATTTTTAATCACATTTCCAATATATGAAACTAAATCACTGGCTGAAAACCCGTTTCCATTGATTTCATAAGCCTTATCCCCTGCAAGACCATTAATGAATACGCCCAAACAAGCACTGTCAAAAGAACTTAAGTCTTGTGAAAGCAAACTAACTACAATTCCTGCAAGTGCGTCACCTGTCCCACCTACAGTCATACCCGCATTGCCTGAACGATTTATTCTAAATTTTGATCCGGATAAAATTAAATCATTCTTACCTTTAACAATTACAGTACCATTGATATTTTTAGTAATCAACTGGAACTCAGTGATATTTTCATCAACCATTTTAAAGTCATAGCTATCCAAATCAAGCTTTAATTTTGAGTTGAAAAATTGATTAAACTCGGCCAAATGAGGAGTTAGAACAATATTATCTTTATTTTTAATTAAAGAAATATCGACCTGTTTTAGACCATCAGCATCCAAAACAATTGGTTTTTTGATTTTTGTAACCAAAACATTGAACAGCTTTGAGGTATCATCATTGATGCCTGAACCCGGACCAATCAATACTGCATCGACCTTATCTGCCAATTCCAAAATTTCATCCAAATGATTTAAAGACAAATAATCTCCGTCAAGTGATTTTACAATCAAATCCTCAGATGCAGATTTTACTGGAATTGCTGCACTTTCTGGTGTTGCAATATACACCAAATCGACACCTGCACCGAAAGCAGCTTTACCTGAAATAGCTGGTGCTCCATGATAATCCTTGCTTCCACCAACAATCAATACAGAACCATTATTTCCCTTGTGTGATGAGGCATCCCTGTTTTTAAGTCTTAAAAAGTCACCATAATTAACAAAGTATTCGGCCTCAAGAGGTATACCAATGTCTGCCGTTACAAGACCGCCGACAAGTTCCTCTTCAGCATCCCTTACACCTGTCTTGATTTTATGAAAACTTATTGTGTAATCTGGGACAACTGCAACATCATCAACACTTCCAGTCAACGGATCCATTCCTGATGGTACATCAATACTTATCTTAATCCCATTAGACTCGTTGATAACCCCAATAGCTTTTTTGATGTTTTCCTGCAGATTTCCCCTGATTCCTGTTCCCAATATGCCGTCAACAACAATGAAATCCTCATCTTCATCAAGCTTAAAGTCGTCAACATCCGTTAAATAGTGAATTGTCAATCTGGACAACCTAGGTTTCATATTCAATAAAATCTCAAGGTTAATTTTTGCTTCATTGGAGTGAATATTGTCCTTAAGCATATAGATATCCACATCATAACCCCTATTCAACAGATAACGCGCTGCCACAAAAGCATCACCACCATTTCCTCCGGAACCAGTGAACATTACAACTTTTACAGGTTTTGCAAATGTAAAAACAGCTATTTTTGCAACCTCTTCACCTAATGACTTACCTGCAGCTTCCATCAAACATAATCTAGACAAACCTAAGTATTCACAATTTGCATCCGTAACCATCATATCTATTGGGTCCATTTAATCACCATTAAATTAATTTAACATAATCACATATAAATAAACATATCTTTTAAAAAGGAACAAAATATGAGAAAAATAACATTTAAACTTATATCAAGATTTCATGAAAAATATATTACAACAGGAATATTATTAATATTATTGCTTTTTGCATACGGTATTATCGGTTCCCATTTCATTATGGGATTGAACTTTATTGATTCATTATATTATTCAGTTGTTACAATGGCAACAGTAGGGTATGGAGATTATATTCCCGTGACCGGAATTCAAAAAATTTTTGCAACTACCCTTGCTTTAGGAGGAGTTGGGCTCCTCGCTT